>NZ_LZMB01000304.1 GCF_001673555.1 Mycobacterium sp. 1165178.9
GTGCCGCCACTTGCCCGGCGCCGGTGGCGCCACCCGCTCCAGCACCTCCATGTTCGCAAAGCGCAGCACCCGGCGACGGCGGGCGAATTGCTGCACGATGTAAAGGCCGATCACCAACAGCACGATCAGCAGGACCAGGAAGAACCAGGCGTTCTGGAAGCCGGTGAGCGACACCGGTCCCAGCAGGGGCACCTTCATGTCCAGCCACACTATGCGCCGAACTGCGGCGGTGCATGGGCCGCCGCCAGGGCCTATCCGGCGCCGAGATCCCGGCGCTGGGTGAACTTGATATCCAGGCTGCGCAGGTGGGTCTGCAGCCCGGCGTCCTGGATCGGGATCAGGTGGGCGGCCTCGTCGGTCTCGTTGTAGTGGGCGTGCCACATTCCCGGCGGGGTGGTGAAGGCGCATCCGGCCCGCCAGTCCACCCGAATGGGGTTGACGATGTCGCCGCGGGAGTCGAGGCGGGTGCCCAGCAGCGTGTAGCAGCCGAACTCGGGCGCATCGAGGATGAGATCCAAAGCCACCGACTGGTGCCGGTGCGGGCGCTGCACCTGGTTGGGTGGCAGCACGCCGAACATGGCCCACAGCACGTGGGTGATGGTCAGCGTCTGCTCTTGATCCGCGTTGGCCAGCAGCACGCTGACCCGGCTCTTGTCGTTGGCGCCCGGACGGGAGGCGATCTCCTCCAGCTTGGCGACGGCCTCGGCGCGGCGAAACTTGGTCGCGTCAAAGCGCGGCTGGGTGGCTTCGGCGCCCAGGTAGCGCATCAGCGGCTCGTCGTGCACCCAGTACATGGCCGTGTCGGTGGCGGCGTAGAACGCCGAGTGGTTGCCGGCGGGCAGCGTCACGAAGTCACCCTTCTCCCACCCGATCAGCCGCCCGTTGACCGCCGCGAAGCCCCGCCCGTACAGCACGTAGTACAGCTGCGAGGTGGCGTTGGGGCTGGTGTCGACCCGCTCGTTGGCGCGGATGCTGATGAAGTTCGCCAACAGCGCCGGGCTGGTCGCGGCGCCGGAGTCGATACCCAGTTCCTCGGACAGATCCAGCGGGATCACGCCGGTCGGTGCGTCGAGATAGATCTCGGGATCGAAGCGCCGCATCGGCATCGGCGGGATGTGCCCGGACCCGATGGGGTTGGCCGCCTTGGAGTACTCGAAGTACTCGGCCTGCCGCGCCCACTCCTCGAAACGGCCCTCGAACCCGTACTCGGCCACGTTGATCATCGGTGCCGGAATCGTCGGATCCAGGTTCGGCGTCACGAGCTGTTGCGCGGCGGGCATGTACGGCCTCCTCTACTCAGGCATGTCTCGTATCTGAATAGTATTTATCTTGTATCTTAGTGTCAATCGGCGCAGCTAGGGCCCAGCGGTGTACGGTCATGACCACGCTTGAGATACGACTTAGGCACCAGGAGGGGGGCGCGCGTGCCGGCAAAGGACCGTCGCCCGGCCACGGCCAAGGACCGCGCGCTGGACTACGTCAAAGCGCAGGTGCTCACCGGCGAGTTCCCGGGGGGCGAGCTGATCAGCGAAGGCGACGTCGCCACCGCGCTGGGTATGTCGCGCACCCCGGTGCGCGAGGCGTTCCTGCGGCTGGAGGCCGAGGGGCTGCTGCGGTTGTATCCGCAGCGCGGCGCCCTGGTGGTGCCGGTCTCGCCCGACGAGGTGCGGGCGGTCATGGAGGCCAGGCTGGTGCTGGAGCAGTTCGCAGCCGGCAAGGTGATCGGACGCGGCCCCGCCGTCTGCGCCGTGGTCTTCGAGCGGCAATCGGGCGAACTGCGGCGGCAGCGCGACGCCGCGTCGGCGGCCGACTGGCGGGGTTTCCTGGAGTCCGACCGCGCCTTCCACGCCATCACCCTGGAAGAGTCGGGAAACACCATCCTGACGAACTTTTACTCGACGTTGCGCGACCGGCAAATGCGGATGATCGCGGAGTCGTCGCTACGCGAGCCCGATCGGGTGGCCACGATCATGGCGGAGCATCAACGCATCGCGGAAGCGTTGCGCGACGGCGACTTACCGCGCGCACTGCAGGCGGTGCAGACCCACCTGGCCAGCACGGTGCGGGCCATGGGGCTCTCCGTGCTCTAGGACTCGGGTCGAAGATGATCGACGGGCGTTCGCATCCGACCGCGGACGATCGGCACGCAATCGTCGGGGAGCTCAGCGGTGACCTCCACACCGCAGTGGGTGAGTTCGTCGAGGAATGTGGGTAAATGCTCCATCGCGCCGGTGGGCAGGTCGTGCAACACCACGACGGTGTGCTGAGACTTACCGGCGTCGACGAGCGCTCGGTCCACCCATCCGTCGGGGTCGGCCCAATCGCGCGGGACGCTATTCCACAGGACGCAGGTGTACTTCTGCGCGACGAGGTAGTCGACGGCCGTTTGATTCAGGCAGCGCCGGTCGAGCGCGCCCTCGGTTCCCCACGGTCTGAAGTACCGATCGGCATCGGTGAAATCGTCTAAAAGCGTTTGCGTGCCGCTGATTTCGTCAACAGACTCCGCCGGGGATAACTCGCCGAGAGGTCGACCGTGGGTGAAAGAATGATTACCGATCCGATGCCCCTCACGCGCAGCGCGCGCTATCAGCCGGCGTCCATCCGGCGCGCGAGCGTTCTCCCCGACGACGAAGAACATGGCGGACATCCGACGTTGAGCGAGTGCATCGAGAACCTGATCCGTGACCCCGGGCGTCGGGCCGTTGTCGAAGGTCAAGGTGATTTTCGAGGACACAGTTTCATGCATAGCAGGTCGGTGCGCGTGAGATAAACATTGCCTGACTGATCGATCAGACAGTATGGTGTCCGGTAGCCGGAGACGAAGAGAAGAGTCGATGTTGACCGCCGCGGTTTCGAGGGGTGCGGGCGCCGGTCGTTCCACGGGGACGGCCGGCGACGCTCGACAGCGAATCCTGCAAACGACGGTGCGGTGCTTCGGCGCGTACGGCTACGAGAAGTCGTCGATGAAGCTGATCTCGAAAGAGGCCGGCGTTTCGCAGACGCTGCTGCACTACCACTTCGAGACGAAGGAAAAGCTCTTCCAGGCGGCGATCGACGACATGGCTAGGGCCATGTTCTCCACGGTGTCGACCCGCCTGGCGGAGGCGGCGTCGGTGGGTGACAGCCTGGCCAAGGCGGGCGATCTCGTCTACACACTGTTCATCGACAATCTCGACGCGGTCACGTTCATGGTCGAGTTCGCCGCGGCGGCCAATCACAACGAGTTCTTGCGGACCGCGTACGTCGACTACCGCGATACCCAGCGCCGGCGGCTCGCCGAGCTACTGCGCACGATCGTCGGTGACGATACGCCGACAACTTTGATCGACGAGACGGTGCGTCTCTTCGAAACTGTCCTCCTCGGCATGTCGATGCAGCGCCCCTTCAATTCCGACACTTCACGCTTCCGCGCCGATTTCGACGCGTTTGCGCGCATGATCACGACCCACACCACCGAAGTGCTGAATTCGAGGCACTGATGAGCCCGAACACCACCACGCAGGCGGTACCGCCGATGGCCGAAGACGCGGTGACCGGATCCGGTGCCAGACGAATTTTTGTGCGCCGCTACGACAACGAAGACGCCGACTATGTCGTGGTGCTGGTGCATGGCACCGCCGGGCACAGCGAAGGTTACGACGCGTTCGCCGAACACATGCGCCGCAACTATCGCGCGGCGGTGTATTCGTTCGACCTCACCGGGCACGGTCGTACGGAAGGCAAGGCGGGTGTGTTCAGTTTCGAAGCCTTCCTCGAAGACACTCGGGCGGTAACCGATTACGCCGCGCGGCGCACTTCCCTACCCGTCGTCGTGCACGGCGCGAGCCAGGGCGGCGAAGTCGCATTCCACGCGCTCGACGCGTGCCCCGCCGTGGTGGCCGGCGTGTGCATGAACATCTTGTTGAACCACGAGGCGCCAATGAACTTGGCAATCCGGCTGTTTCAGTCGCGCCCGGCGCGATATGCGGCAGCGAAGATAGGTGATCGAATACAGGTCCCGCTACGGCGGTTCATCGACTTCAAGGCCGCCTACCAAGAAGACCCCGGATTGCTGGAAACGAAGAAGAAGGACCCACTGTACGTCTGGTCGTATGGGTTGCGAAGCTACCACTCCGTGTTCAACTATGTCCCGCCACTGCCCGCCGCGGCCAACACGAAACCTGTCCTGATCACCTGTGGCGAACACGATGAAATAGTCGGCGCCGAGCACTGCCGGGCATGCTTCGAGCGGATCGGCGGGACCAAAGATTTTTTCATGATGCCCGGCGGCGGCCATCAGCTCATGTTGTTCGACAGAGACGTCTACAGCCGAGTCATCGACTCGTGGATTCGGGAGCGTGTGCTGGGCAACGCCCGATCGTGGGAAGCGTTAATCGAACCCGAGGAGCGACGCTACTTCGAGTTCCTCGACCACGAACGCGCCAACGACGCAGTCGGTGAGCCCGAATACCGCTATTCGATGATGGATCGAGCGCTGATGCGGATCAGCAACGGCACGATCGAGCGCGGCGTTCGCTACTTCTCCAACGCCGACGTCAGCGCGCAGTGGCGCTTCACAGCTGACCTGGTCAGCGAAATCGACTACACCGCATGGGATTTCCTGCGTGACTATCTACCCTCCACAGGTAGTGAACGCCCGACGATGGCGGTGGTCGGCTGCGGCGGAGGAGGGGCGATCGCGGGATTGCTGAAACGCTATCCGGAGCTGGGCGCGTGGGACATCGTCGGCGTAGACGTCGACTATAAATCGATCGAGGCAGCCCGCAAGCGCTTTGCCGACCAGCCGGGGGTGGACTTTATTGTCGGTGACGCGCGAAACGCGGATGTGTTGGCGGCCAGTCGGTTCGACCTGATCTACCTGCACGGGGTGTTTGACCATTGCACCGAGCACCGCCGTCTGCTCGACAGCGTGTTCACCGCCCTGAAGCCGGGCGGCCGAATGTTCTATGTCACACCGGATCGCAACCTGTTCACCTGGCTTTGCTTCGTCACGGTCGGGCCGCTGTACGTGTTCGGTCTACACAAGCCCAACCACGACTTTCGGCGATTCCCCCGTCCGGCCGAGTTGAATGCCATGCTCCAGCACGCCGGTTTCGAGCTGCTGCCCAGGCCAGGCCGCCCGACGGCACCGGCCATGGTCGGCCTCGAGTACAAGTCCGGGATGAATCCGTTCCCGGTCAAGAGGTCGGTGCGCACTCGCACCCTCGACGACGAGATCTTCAAGCACACCAGCCCCCGGTGGTGGTTGCGCAACGGCTTCGTCGGTGAGTACGTGGGAGCGGCGCAGAAACCGAGCCGCTGATGTTTCGTGTGCAGTGCTCGAACTGAGTAGCCGCGCAAAATTTCTGGCTTTCCGGGGCAAAGCGTCCTTAGTATGCTTCTACGCGCGGGGGGCCGCCCGCACATAAGGGGGACTTATGGGTTGGGCAATGGCTCCGAAAATCCGCGAGGCGATGACGAGAGCGGCCGTTGCCGCGGCGCTGCTCGGGGTCGCGGTGACGGGTGCGGCGGT
>NZ_LZMB01000305.1 GCF_001673555.1 Mycobacterium sp. 1165178.9
TGCTGAGCCAAGCCGACGTCGACGCCCTGGCTACCTGGGTCGCGCTCAAGATGGTGGTCGGTGAGGACGGCGCGCACCTGCAGACCCTCCTCGCGGGCCCGCGGGTGGTCGACGAGGTCGACCGCCGCCCTGGCGAGCTGCTCGGGCGACGCGCTCACCCACATCACTTCGTCGCCGATGAACTTCACCACCCGTCCGCCATCGCGAAGGACCACGTCCGAGACGGTTCCGGCGAACTCGTTGAGCAGGTCCGACAACTGCGCCGGGGTGAGCGCGTTGGTCAGCACGGTGAAGCCCGACAGGTCGGCAAAACCGATCCCGCACACCACGCTTGCCGAGGTGTCGCGAAGGACACCCTCGAAGTGGGTCCGGGCGCCGGTCAGGTGGTGGCGGTGCACGACGTCGATCAGTGGACCGATTCGGGGGACGAACTCCGCGACCGCGCGGTAGGCCTGTGCCGTGGCTAGCTCGTCGTGGGTGTGGGTCATCTGGATGTCGGGCGTCCCGGCGCGGATCGCCGTCGACTCGGCCTCTGCGAGGCGGGCCATCGCGGCGCCGAGGACCCGAAGCATGCCGTGCGCGCCGTCCTCACCGACCACCATCTTGAGCGCGACCCAGGTAGCCAGGGCGTCGACGTCGGCTTGGCTCAGCA
>NZ_LZMB01000306.1 GCF_001673555.1 Mycobacterium sp. 1165178.9
TCCCGTGCTTCTTGAACTTCTGGCCCTGCGCCAGGCCTTTGGTGTCCGGCCCGATGACGAAGCTGGCCTGGCCGCGGGTGCCGAGTTCGGGATGGACCGAGGCCACCACGATGTGCACGTTGGCGATGCCGCCGTTGGTGGCCCAGGTCTTGGTGCCGTTGAGCACCCATTCATTGGTCGCCTCGTCGAAGCGAGCCCGGGTGCGGATGCCGCCGACGTCAGAACCCGCGTCGGGCTCCGACGAGCAGAAGGCACCGAGCTTGGGCTCGTCGGACGTGCCGAACATTTCGGGCAGCCAGCGCCCCAGCTGTTCCGGAGTTCCGTTGCCCGCCAACGCCGCCGCGGCCAGGCCGGTGCCCATGATGGACAGCGCGATGCCGGCGTCACCCCAGAACATCTCCTCGAACGCGGTCAGCATACCCAGACCGGTTGGCTCGGCCGCTTGCTGCGCGAAGAAGTCTGGGGAGTAGAGACCGACCTTTGCGGCTTCCTGGATCACCGGCCACGGGGTTTCCTCCCGTTCGTCCCATTCGGCCGCGGCCGGACGGATGATGTCGGCCGCGAACTTGTGCACCCAATCGCGCACCTCGATCACGTCGTCGGACAGTTGCAATGAAAATGTCACAGCTCTGCTCCTGAAATAGGTTGCTGATTAACGGTTTCGGTATTGGTTGAGGACGCTGACCGTTTGCTTGACCCACGCCTCGAAGTACCGCTCTTCATCGGTGTTGCCGGGCAGGCGACCGGTCAGGGCTTGCAGAGTCGCGGCGTAGGACAACGACCCGATCGCGACGGCCGCGGCCGCTTCGGGATCGGGAATGCTGGTGCGGCCGGACCGGTTCGATGCCGCCAGTTCGTCGGCGAAGCGTTGGTAGGCGTTGTCGGTGATCACCTGCCATGTCTTTTCGTCGAGATCGCCGAGCTCGTCGGGTTCACGCAGCATGACCTTGAGCAGATCCTCGCTCTGTTTGAGGTTGCTCCAGATCAACTGGCCGGCGATGCGGACCGCCCGCTCAACGCTGCCCGGTTGCCCGGCGTCGTATTCCTCTCGTGCGGCCACGATGCTGTCGATGCGGTGCGCAACGGCAGCCTCGAGAAGCTCGCGCTTGGAGCCGAAGTGCTTGTAGAGCGCTCCCGAGCCGGGCGCCAGGCCCGATTCCCGCTGGATGTCGGCCACCGACGTCGCCGCGTAGCCCTTGGCGGCAAACAGCCGCAGCGCTGCCGACAGCAGCCGGTCGCGTCCAGAAGCGAGCATGGTGAGAGAGTACTCACTCACCCTGGTCACGGCAAAATCGGTCCGGTTTTGGCACGTCACGGGCAGGCGGCGAGGCGGCTAGCGTTAAATTCTTGCGAAACGCCACTGCGCTTGATCGCGCCGGACCGGTACTGCTGTGAGGGTTGTACTCAGGTTGGTCGACAAAGGATCAGCACCCACTGAAGGAGCCTGACATCCGCGTCCTACCGCGTGTACAGCTGCCCATGCGGGTGCTGTCGCTGCGCACGATCGTCATCGTCGCCGCCATATCGGTGATGACTCTCGTTGTCCTGCTAGGCACCTGGGTATGGGTGGGTGTGACCAACGATCAATACAGCCAGCTCGATCGGCGGCTCGATTCGGTCAGCAGCCTGGGCGACATCAGCAGCCTGCTCAACAACGCGGAGCACACCAGTCCGGACCACCCCGCCCCGGATGGCAACCTGGTGCGCACCGCTCGCATCGGCGGGGTGACGGTATCGGTGCCCACCAGCATCGTGTTGCCCCGGCTTCCCGACGGCTACGCCAACACCACCATCAACGGGGTGCAGTACCGCGTTCGCACCTTTACCGCGGGCCCCGCCTCCATCGCGCTGGCCGCTCCGTTGGCCGAAGCTCAGCATCGGATCAACGAATTGCACCTGCGGGTGCTTCTGATCTGTGCCAGCGTGATCGGCGGCACCGTGGTCGTGGGGTGGGTGATCTCGTTGATCATGGTCAATCCGTTCCTGCTGCTGGCCCAACAGGCCCGGGCGATCAACGCCCAGTCGAGTCCCGACGAGGTCCAGGTTCGCGGCGTGCGCGAGGCCGTGGAGATCGCAGAAGCAGTCGAGGGAATGCTGGCCCGCATCGGCAAGGAACAGCAGCGCACCCGGGCCGCGCTCGAGTCGGCCCGCGACTTTGCCGCGGTCGCCTCCCACGAGCTGCGCACGCCGTTGACCGCGATGCGCACCAACCTGGAGGTGCTGTCCACCCTGGATCTGCCGCTCGACCAGCGTCACGAGGTCATCGGCGACGTCATTCGCACCCAGAGCCGCATCGAGGCGACGCTGACCGCGCTCGAGCGGCTCGCCCAGGGTGAGCTGACGACCGTCGACGATTTCGTCCCGTTCGACATCACCGAGCTGTTGGACCGCGCCGCGCACGACGCACTGCGCATCTATCCCGATGTGGACGTGTCGTTGGTGCCCTCGCCGACGGTGCTGATGATCGGATTACCCACGGGGCTGCGACTGGTGATCGACAACGCGATCGCCAATGCCGTCAAGCATGGCAATGCCCGCAAAATCCTTCTGGCCGTTGGCAGTTCCGGTGAGGGCGTGGAGATCACGATCGACGACGATGGCACCGGGGTGCCCGAACCCGAACGCGCCAGCGTCTTCGAACGGTTCACCCGAGGCTCGACGGCCTCACGGTCGGGCTCCGGGCTGGGCTTGGCGCTGGTCGCCCAACAGGCCGAATTGCACAGCGGCACAGCGGCATTGCAGACCAGTCCGCTGGGTGGCACCCGGTTGCAGTTGCGGTTGGCCGGCGATGGGCGTGGTCCGGCTTAGCTTGTTCCGCCGCCATTTCGGGCCGAAAAAAAGTTTTCCCATCGGGACGTCGAAAACAAGCGTCCCTTGGGTATTTGGCCGCCGACCTTCGCCAATAGCCGCGCAATTATCGGCGGCCTTTTCGGCATAAAAATTGCAGCATTGTGCCGCCATCGTCGGCGATCCATGCAAAGGGTCATGACGTGATCCCGCAAGGTGGCCGAGGTGCTTTTGTGACAGCCGAGCCTTGAGTGGCAGCTGAGGCGATCCTCGACTCCTTTTGATAATCCAGTACTTTCACGCTTGGGACCGGAATCGCTTAACAAAATTGCGGGCCTGGCGTCCGTCGGGAACGGAGTGAATACAAGATCAACGAAATCCCATTACACTGTGGCCCCAAGCACGGTTGGGTTGAGCGTTCGGAGGGAAATGATGGGTCCTGTCACGTCGGTGCAGTCAGAGGCGGTTCTGGCGTCGGCCGGCGCCGAGTCGGCGATCAGCGCGGAGACCGAGGCAGCGGCTTCGGCGGCCGCGCCGGTTCTGCTTGGTGTGCTGCCGATGGGTGGCGACCCAGACTCGGCCATGTTCGCCGCGGCTCTGAACGCCTGCGGCGGTAGCTACCTGGGCGTAGTGTCTGAGCACGCCGCCCAGCGCGGCCTGTTCGCCGGCACGCAGAGCATCGCCTCGAGCACGTACGTCGTCACCGAGCTCATGCGCAGCTTGACGATGGCAATCGGGGCTTAGATCCCAGCGACGTAACAAAGGGGGGAAGTACGCATGGCCGATCCGGGATGGGCTGCGCGTACGCCTGAGGAAAACGACATGCTCCTCAAGGCGGGGGCCGGCGTCATCACTCACCTGGCCAACCAGGCCGCCTGGACCGCGTTGGCGGCCACCCATCACGGCTCCAGCATCGCGTCAACCATCAACACCGTCGCGACGTCGGCGAGCTGGACGGGCTCGGGTTCGTTGGCCTCGGCGGCGAACGCGACCGCGCTGAACGCGTCGCTGCACGGGCTGGCCGGCTGGGTCGACGTCAAGCCGGCGGTGGTGTCGACCGCGGTCTCGGCTTACCAAATGGCCTACGGCTCAATGCGTCCCGCGCCCGAATGCATCGAGAACCGCACCGAGACGGCGACCGATTACGGCATCAACCCGCTGGTTCTCGGTGCGTTGACCCCGCGCATCACGTCGCTGGAGCTCGAGTACTTCGGGTCGATGTGGCCGAACAACTCCGCCGTCGGGGCCAGCTACGGAACGATCCTGACGGCCTTGTCGCAAAGTCTCACCATCCCGCCCCCGATCGCATCCATGGGCGCCTCGCCGGCCGCACCCGCGCAAGCGGCAGCGGCGGTCGGTGAGTCGGCGGCGCAGCAAGGGGCCGGCGACGGCATGCGCGCCGCCTTCCAGGGCGCCCAGACCGGGACACAGGGGGCCGGTCAGGCCGCCTCGGGTGGGCAGGACTTCATGAGCCAGGCCAGCACGCTGATGCAGCCGGCGCAGCAACTGATGGGGGCGGTCCCGCAGGTGATGCAGGCCCCGATGCAGGCGATGCAGGCTCCGATGCAGATGATTCAGCCGCTGATGGGCATGTTCGCCAATCCCGGCGCCATGGGCATGGGCGGAGCGACGCCGGCCGTCTCGGCGGTCTCGGCCACCACCGGACTCTCCGCGGCGGAGGCCGGGGCCGGCGGCGGCGCGTCCCTGGGCGGCGCGGGCATGCCCGCAACCAGTTTCACCCGCCCGGTCAGCGCCTTCGAGCCCGCCGCCGGCGGCCGGCCGGTAGGGCTGCGGCCGGCCGGGGCTTTGGGCGCCGAGGCCATGCGACCGCAGACCACGACGATGGGTGGGGCCCCGATGGGCGGTATGCCCGTGGGCCACGGGGCGGGAAGCGACCGCGGCTCCCGTGACAAAGCCGATCGGCCCGCGACCGTGCGGGTTGTCGACGCCCGAGTGTGAACCCACCGACGAAAGGTGAATCGACAGGTCCAATCAGCCGCCATACACTTCGCTTCATGCCCACACGGGGGGCGGCCCACCGGAGAAGGAGAATTTCGTGACAATCAAAGTGACACCGGAAATGCTTCGCGATGCGTCGAATGCTATTCACCAGAATATGGAGCACGCGATCCACATTGGCCAGGGGTACGTCGGAAATCACGAAAACGTGATGAACCCGTCCACCTGGTCTGGTTCGGCCGTGACCGCGTCGTACTCGACGGCCACCCAGGTGCAAGCCGACCTGAACAAAGTCTTGACCGGCGGGACGCGACTGGCCGAAGGCCTCGCGAAGGCGGCGGCACTGATGGAAGGCCATGAGGCGGATTCCTCGCACGCCTTCAGCGCGCTGTTCGGCGCTCAGAGCGCCTGATCGACCCATTCATTCGCAATTTCGTTAACAGTCTTTTGAAAGGAAACTTCGCAATGTCCAACCCGATCACCTATAACCCTGGAGCCGTCGCGGATTTCGCCACCGACGTCGCCTCTCGCGCGGGCCAATTGCAGTCGATTTTCGACGACACCTCCAACCGCACCCACGCCCTGCAGGAATTCTTTGCCGGCCACGGTGCCGCCGGGTTCTTCGAGGCACAGGCGCAAATGCTGTCCGGGCTGCAGGGTCTTATCGACACCATCCGCCAGCACGGGGTGACGACCACCCATGTGCTTGACAATGCCATCAGCACCGACCAGCACATCTCCGGTCTGTTCTGAGTTCGCGCGACCAAGCGAAGGTGGGGCAGATGCGCCGGGCGCGCGTGCGCCCCACCTTCTTCTATTTACCGGTCGGCCGACTCATTCAGTGACGACGAGGCGACATGCTGACAACGACGGTTGACGGCTTATGGGTGCTGCAGGCGGTCACCGGGGTGGAGCAGACCTGCCCTGAATTGGGGCTGCGGCCGATGTTGCCGCGCCTGGACACCCCGGAGCGCGCGAGGAACCACCCCGCGGCCGCCGAGCTGATGGCCGCCGGTGCGCTCGATGAGGCCGGCAACGTCGACCCGATGATCCGTGAGTGGCTGACGGTCCTATTGCGACGAGACCTCGGACTGCTGGTGATGATCGGAGTTCCGGGTCGCGAGCCGACGCGTGCATCGATTTGCCGCTTCGCGACGTGGTGGGTGGTCTTGGAACGGCATGGTGACATGGTGCGGTTGTACCCGGCAGGGACGGCCGGCAACGAAGCGTCCGCCAGCGACCTGCTGGTGGGTCAGATCGAGAGGCTGTGCGGCGTTGCCGAGGCGGCACCGCTGAAGCCGGTCACGCTGGACACCGAGCAGTTGCTGAACTCGGTGCGCGACACCACCAGCCTGCGAACATTCTTGCTCGAACAGCGCCTCGACGCCGACCAGCTGCAGATGGTCCTGACGGCCGCCGATCCCGCGCGGTCCGCGCACGCGAACATCGTCGGGCTGCAGGCCGGTGTCGGACCGGACGAGATGGCGCGAATAGCCGTCGGCGATTCGACGGTGTCCATCGTCGACACCCCCGCGGGACGGATCTGCATCGAAAGCGTCACCTCGGGGCAGCGTCAATACCAGATCCTCTCGCCTGGCTCGCGCACGGACATCGGTGGCGCGATCCAACGGCTCATTCGCCGGTTGCCCGCCGGCGACGAGTGGCACTCGTATCGGCGAGTTGTGTGACGCTGCGCTTTGCTATGAGAAGCAAAACGTAAGGGGCGCAGGAGCGAACTGACGAAAGTCACTTAGATAACCAAAATCTTGGAATAGCAACGTCTGTCGTGCCCGCAAAGTCTTTGAACGGGGTAAACGCGGTATCCGCAACCGTGTTAGCATCGCGTCGTGACGAGCCCTTGGAATGACCCGAATATGTCGGACGAAGGAGCGCTCAGACGGGGGGATCCGTCAAGGGCCAGCAACTTCCCGGATTCGGTATCCGACACAATGCGTATTACCGATCTGGCGGCACCGCGGAAAATTCCACCCGGGTCGGGCTGGCGGAAATTCATTTACTCCATATCTTTTCATAAAATAAATCCCGGTGAGTCCCCGCGTGAACGGCACTACCGCGATTTGCAAAATCGCATCCGGCGGCATATTCGACGGCAATACGTCATCACAGTCGTCTCCGGCAAGGGCGGCGTGGGCGTCACGACTCTCGTCGCCTGCCTCGGGGGTGTGTTCCGGGAATGCCGCCCGCAGAACGTGATTGCGATCGACGCCGTCCCGGGCTTCGGGACATTGGCCGACCGCATCGACGAGTCCCCGCCAGGGGATTACACGGCCATCATCAACGACACCGATGTCCAGGGTTACGCCGATATTCGAGAACATCTGGGACAGAACGTCATTGGCCTTGACGTGCTGGCTGGAAACCGGACTTCCGACCAGCCCAGGCCGCTGGTCCCCGCGATGTTCTCCGGGGTACTTTCGCGCCTGCGGCGCACCCACACGGTGATGATCGTCGACACCTCTCCGGATCTCGAACACGAGGTGATGAAGCCGGTGTTGGAGAACACCGACACCCTCGTGTTCGTCTCCGGTATCACCGCGGACCGGTCACGTCCGGTGCTGCGCGCGGTCGATTACCTGCGTTCGCAGGGTTACCACGAGTTGGTCTCGCGCAGCACCGTGATTGTGAACCACACCGACCAGATCACCGATAAGGACGCGTTGGCTTACTTGACCGAGCGGTTCACCAAGGTCGGGGCGACGGTCGAAGTGCTGCCGTTTGATCCCCACCTCGCCAAAGGCGGAATCATCGATACGGTTCACGAACTGAAAAAGAAGTCGCGGCTGCGCCTCTTCGAAATCACCGCGGGTTTGGCGGACAAATATATTCCTGACGCCGAGCGGTCGGTGCCGTGACAGCGCCGCATAAGGTCGCTTTCCCGGCGCGTTGTGCGGTCAACATCTCCTACGAGAAGCATCTGTGTTCACAGGTATTCCCGGCCGGAATCCCGATGGAGGGATTCTTCGAGGGAATGGTGGAGCTGTTCGATGCCGACCTGAAGCGCAAAGGTTTCGACGGCATCGCACTGCCCGCGGGCAGTTACGAACTCCACAAGATCAACGGGGTTCGGCTCGACATCAATAAGAGCCTCGACGAACTCGGCGTCCAGGATGGCGACACCCTGGTGCTGGTCCCGCGGGTCGACGGTGAATCGTTCGAACCGCAATACGAGTCGCTGTCAACGGGGTTGGCGGCCATGGGCAAATGGCTCGGCCGCGACGGTGGCGATCGGATGTTCGCACCGGTGACTCCGCTGACGGCCGCGCACACCGCGGTCGCCGTGATCGCGATGGCCGTCGGAGTCGCCGTGGCCCTGACCCTGCGGGCACGGACCTTCACCGACGGTCCCATCCCGGCCGCGGTCGCGGGCGCCGTCGGCGCATTGCTCGTGGTTGCAACGTTTGTGGTGCGAAGCGGGTGGCGCGGGCGGCGGGACCTGTTCAGCGGATTCGCGTGGCTGGCGGTGTTGTCGCTGGCTACCGCCGGCGCATGTGCGCCCCCGGGTGTGCTCGGCGCCGCCCATGGGCTGATCGGCGCCGTCGTGGTGATCCTGGGCGCCATCGCCATCGGGGTGACCGCGCGAACCCGTTGGCAGACAGCGGTGGTCACCGCGGTGGTGACGGTCTGCGGGATCCTGGCCGCCGTCGCCGCCGTCCGCATGTTCCGGCCGGCGTCGGCTCAGGTGCTGGCTGTCTGCGTACTGGTCGGACTGCTTGTCCTGGTCCGGATGGCTCCACTGATCGCGCTGTGGGTGGCGCGGGTCAGGCCGCCGCATTTCGGATCGATCACCGGCCGAGACCTGTTCGCGCGGCGAGAGGGGATGCCCGTCGACACGGTGTCTCCGGTCAGTGAGGACGAATCCGATGACGAGGACAACGAACTGACCGACATCACCGCGCGCGGCGCCGCGATCGCCGCCTCCGCCCGGTTGGTCAATGCGGTCCAGGTCGGCCTGTGCGCGGGGGTGTCGATCGTGTTGCCCGCCGCGGTGTGGGGAGTGTTGACGCCGGGACGCCAGTGGGACTGGTTGGCGCTGGTGGTCGCCGGGCTGGTGGCGGGCATCTTCCTCACCCAGGGGCGTGGGTTCGCGGCCAAATATCAGGCCATCGCGCTCGTGTGCGGGGCGTCGGCCGCGGTGTGCGCGGGCGTGGTCAAGTACGCCGTCGCCGCTCCGAAAGATGCCATGACCGGGCTGATGTGGCCGGTGGTGGCCGTGACGGTCTTCGCCGGGTTGGGTTTGGCGGCAGCGCTTTTGGTTCCGGCCATGAGGTTTCGGCCATTCATCCGGTTGACGGTGGAATGGGTGGAAGTGCTCGCATTCATCGTCTTGCTTCCAGCCGCGGCGGCCTTGGGAGGGCTCTTCACGTGGATTCGCCACTGAAAAGGGCCGCGGCGGTCACCGCCGCCGTCGCCCTGGTCGCGATGTCAGCCAATATCCCAGCCGCACTTGCCATTACACCGCCCTCGGTGGACCCCGGGATGGTTCCGCCGGACGGGCCGCCGAGGCCCGACCAGCCGATGCGCCGCGCAAACAGCTGCTCGACCCCGATCACCGTGAGAAACCCCGACGTGGCGCAGATGGCCCCGGGCTTCAATTTGCTGAACATTACGAAGGCATGGCAGTACAGCACCGGCAACGGTGTACCCGTGGCGGTCATCGACACGGGGGTGTCGCCGAACCCGCGGCTACCGGTGGTTCCCGGCGGCGACTACATCATGGGTGAGGACGGCCTGTCGGATTGCGACGCCCACGGCACGATCGTCAGCTCGATCATCGGCGCTGCGCCGCAAGGAATCTTGCCGATGCCACGGCCGATGCCTGCCACTCCGGCATTCCCTCCGCCGGCCGCTCCGCCGCCGGTGATCGGCGCGCCGCCCACACCCGGTCGAGCTGGTGCGTCGCATCCACGACGAACTGCCGTTCGAGACGCTGATGACCGGTTAC
>NZ_LZMB01000307.1 GCF_001673555.1 Mycobacterium sp. 1165178.9
ATCAACGAGCACATCCACCGACGACAACAACCCGCCCGGATCAGCAGTCAACGCCACCAACACCCGCTCCAACCGCTTTACCAAATCGTGGACATCACAATCCGAAAGCCATTGCCCAGCACCCGCGGACCCATTCGTCGTTGTGCTGGGCTGCGCTCCGAGAAAAAGCCGATCATCGTCCCTAAAGAAATCCAGTCCAAACTGATCGACGAGGTTGGTGTGCGTCAGGGACCCCGATGCCGTGGCCCCAGCGATATTTCGCAGATGTGTAGTCGGAATGAAATTGACAATTACGCGATTCGGCGTCTGCGCGGAGCTGCGAAGGCGTGCCTTGCTCTCGAGAGTGTGTACCGGGAACCGCTGATGCTGCAATGCTTCCCGCAGTCGCGTGTCGACATGTTCACAAAAACTAGCGACCGCAAGCTCCGGCGAGGTTTTCAACACCAGTGGGACGAACCCAGTAATCATTCCAGGCACCGTCTGTGTTTCCGGACGCACCCGCCTGCTTACCGGGAACTCGAGCACTACCTCCGAACTCTTGACCTCGCAGCCATGCACTAGCAGCGCGCACGCCGCAGTAATCACCGAAGAGCGACGCAGCCCCAACGCCTGCGACAGCTCCTTAATCCCGCCGACGACGACAGGGTCCAATTCAACCGGTGCAGAAGGCTCATATGGAGCCCGCTTTCCCACGGCGGGCGGCAAGCGATAACTCGGTTCGCTTTCTAACGGCAGATTCTTTGTCCAATAGGCCTGATCATCGAGATACTCGTTGGACGCTTCGTATTTTAACTCGCAATCAATTAGATCACTCAGTGATCCAAAAAAGGCGGGCGGAATCGACGCGCCCGATGCCATCGCACTATAAACTTCTCCGATCCGATGACAAACAAGGGCAAGCCCGATTCCGTCGGCCACTATATGGTGGCAGCACACGAAAAAATAAAATTCATCTACCCGCGTCTGCCACAACGCGAATTTGAACAGCGGGCCACTAAGCGGCATCACCGTCTGCTGAATCGAGGTTGCTAGCCGCTGGGCTTCCTGGACAGGATCCTGCGAATCTGTGAGATCCTGGCGCGCGAGCTCAACATCCGGGTAATCAACCGTCTTTTGGAAAACCTTGCCATCCAGCTGGAAAAACGCGGCTCTAAGTGGTTCAGCCTCCCGCACCACCTGACGGATCGCGCGCTCCAACAGATCGGGCTCTATCGCGCCCTTCAGTCGCACAAGGTAGCCCAGCTGCCACCGGGCATTGAAGCGATCGGTTTCCTGCGCAAACCAGATGTCTAGCTGTCCCCGCGTCAGCGGAAGGGCCCTGTTATGGAGTTGCATCAGGTTTCCCCTCAGCCAACCCGAACGGATACCTATAGTCCACGTCGTCGGGTCACGAGAGGTTCATCGGCACGAAGCCCGGCACTCCCCACCGGAACTGTGGTGACTAGACATTGAGTCGAGCCAGTCTGCCCCCACCATACTGCTGGCCGACGTGGTCGTATGGCGTTTCAGCAAATTTTGTGCCGGGAACCATGGGACTTCCCGCAGCTCGTGTGCGCGCCCATGGGCATGCTGGTTCTGCGGCGTGACCGTCGCGGTGTATTGGCTGGTAGTCTTCCATATCGAGCGCACGCCGTCCCTCGAACGAAGAAGTTTTTCGGCGCTCGATATTGACGCAAACGAAGACCGCTCCGCACCTACCGGTGCGAAATCAGCAAATGTGTAAATTAACTCGCCAGTCGTAGACGGCGAGAATCTGGTCAGCGGTTAATGACGCTGCCCGCGCAGGCTCCTCAGCCTCAACGGTGCCTCAAGTCGACGACCATCTGCTTGCTCCCCGGATTAATTGGTCCGACCGCAAAAGTGCGACAGAGATTCTTGACACGCCGCGTAAGTGCCTGTCGAGGCCCTGGTGTCGACGCGGCGTACCGCGCCAAGTTGGTCGAGCGCATTTCTCTGGCTGTTTCCGCACAGCCAGCGTGTGCCCTTACGGTTGGTCAGCAGAAGTTCTCTGACTTCTTTCCGCTTCAGGACGTCTGCCCGACGCGATGTAGTAGCCACCGCCCCGACGCCATGTCAGCTTTGCATCCAGTAAACGCGAAGGCAGCGCCTCCGCGAATACGCGGCTATGCGCCAAACTGTGGTGCGTATTACCCGCTGGAAGGTCTCCCAAGGTATGTAAAGGATTCAGGATCGACTTCAGGCCCGCGAACGAACAGACATCACCGATTACTATCCTCCCCCCTACCCTCACAGCATTTTTCAGTGCTTGAAAAGCTTTTTCGGGCTCACTAATGATCGACAAGCCCAGCGTGCAGATGCCCGCATCGTAAGACGCCGGTTCGACGACACCCGCTGGTAAGGCGGTGACGTCGCCTTTGACAAGTTCGACGTTGGTCCAACCATTTTCCACGATCCTTCGGCGAGCCCGCTCTAACATGCCATCCGACCAGTCGACGCCGAGGATTTTTCCTTCGGGACCAATACTGGGCTGAATGAAGAGGAATTCCAGACCGGTGCCACAGCAAAATACAATTACATGGTCGCCACGCTTGAGGTCCAACTCATTAACCGCTGCTTTTTTCAACGGTATAATCGGCAATTGACCGAGGTCATAGACCTTCGATATAACGTGGTCATAAACGAAATGGAACAGCCGAATCCGCTTCGCACTGATCGTGGGAACGCTTGCTGGCGGAGTCATAGCGGCCTTTCAACTCTGAAAGCGGCGGTGCCGCTTGATGCCTTGACTCACTAGGCACCCTAACGAACAGGGTAGCGACGAATCGTCCGGCCGGTTGTCATCGAAGAGCCGCGATTGCCGCCAACGCGCGAAAATCGGGACCCTCAACCACATTTCGCGGGTGGAACTATGCGACTCGAATCGCTGAAGTGCGCTGCGCGAACGAAACGGCACCAGGCAGCGCACGGCCCAGGGTCGGTCAGCCAGCAGGAGCCATCGTTAGCGCCCTGGGCCGGCGAGCAGCGCGCCCGGCGCATGCGCCGCTTCGTCACGCGCGGCGTGCGCCTCTGGGCAGTTCGCAGAGGAAGGACACTATTGCGCTCTTGGTGCGCAGGTGACCGTCTACCGCAGCGGGCGCTGAAAACCGTCACTCGCCGAATCGCGAACCCCCGCAAGAACGGGCCAGCGCCCTGGAAGCCGATTGTCGGACTGAGCGGGCCGGCCCGCCTACCCATCGCCTTCGACAGTTGACGGCCATCAACTCAGACCGGTGAACCGTAAAGACCGATTTGATATCGACTATCGCCCGCTACTTCTGTGAACAAAGTCGACAAATTTACCATCACGCGATGCAGGATTTGTCGGGAAATGTGTGGCTCCCGCGATCACGCGCCATTTCCCGGCGCGACGTATTGCGTTACGCCATCGCCATGTCTGCATTGCCAGGGTTGTATGCTGCGTCGGAAATTGGCACCGTCCCTGCGGCGGCTGCCGCCACTCCCAAACTGATCGACTTCGCCATGCGCCAAGTTTCGGCGGAGCACATTCGAGCCGCTGGCTACTCCGGGGTCATCAACTACGTGTCGCTATCGCGTCCCGGTTCGTCCATGGGTGCCAAGCCGATCACCCGGCCTTACGCCGAGCAGCTGACCGCTGCGGGGCTGATGATCGTGAGCAATTACCAATATGGCAAGCCAGGCGGCACAGCACCATCGGACTTCAAGCGCGGGTTCGAGGGTGGCGTCGCCGACGCCCGCACCGCTTGGACTCTCCATAGCGCGGCGGGTGGCGGTCAGAGTGCCCCGATTTTCTTCAGCGTCGACGAGGACATAAACCACGACACCTGGAACAATCTGGCAGTCAAGTGGTTTCGCGGGATCAATTCGGTACTGGGAGTGCAGCGCACCGGCGTCTACGGCGGCATCGATGTATGCCGATGGGCCGCCGCCGACGGCGTTATCGGAAATTCGCGCACACCGGGCCACCGGTGGGCCTGGCAGACCCGGTCCTGGTCCGGCGGCCAGATCGACCCCGCCGCGGTTCTCTACCAACGCGTGGTGAGTACGGCGTCGAATCCTGGCCCAGTCGTCGGGGGACTCGAGGTCGACGTCAACGACGTCCTCGCCGAGGATTGCGGTCAGTGGAACCTACATCCCTGAGCCCGGCCGCCATTGGGCTCGATTCACAGGGCAAGTCCGAAGAGTTGCACGGGAGCGGACTTGCCTTTTAGGGCGTGAGATCCCCGGTCGATGAGCTCCGGTGACCGCCCATTTAGCGCGTCAAGGCAATGGCGGGTGAGAAGGATCGGGTCACCGGTGGTCTTGGTGTACTGCTCGACGCGGGCAGCTACGTTGACCGTGTCGCCAATCAAGGTGAACTCCAGCTTGCCCGCTCCGCCGATGGTGCCGGCGATCACCGTACCGGTGTTGATCCCAATGCCGATCCGCAAATCCCCGCCGAACCGCTCTGCGACGAGGCGCTGAATTCTCACCGCGGCCAGCACGGCAGCGTCAGCATGATCGGTGAGATCGTTGGGGGCGCCGAACACGGCCAGTGCGCCGTCGCCGAGGAACTTGTTGACATGCCCCCCGGCGTCGACCACGGCGGGCACGACAATCTCGAACAGGGCGTTAAGCCGGGTGACTGTGTCTTCGGCGGAGTTCGCCTCGGCGAACGGGGTGAAATCCCTTACGTCGACGAACATCACGGTCACCTCGCGGCGCTCGCCCGTGAATATGTCGTCGCCTTGTTCGAGTAGCCGTGAGGCGAGGGTGGGGTCGACGTAGGTGCCGAACGCGCCGCGCTGAAGCCGTTGTCGTTCA
>NZ_LZMB01000308.1 GCF_001673555.1 Mycobacterium sp. 1165178.9
CCGCGCGTTGCCGGGTCATACTAGCGCAGTTGCCGGTTCATCAGGGCTTATGGTGGTCATTAGGCCTCGCCTTTGTTTGCCATCTCGTACCACTGCGAGGTGGCCGCGGCGATTAGGCAACGCGCGGTATCGCCGTTGATCCGGCGCATTCGCTTCTAAGTGGCTGTATGCTTCACCAGGCACTTATTCAGGGGCTTGTGTCTGCTTTGGCATTACCCACACCTGTCCCGAATTGGTCTCATAAACTGATTTGGGTATTTGCCGGAGTATTTGTTCGCGGGGTGCGCCAATTTTGAATTCAATAGCGTCCCCCGAGGGTCCGCCCCTGCCTGTTCGGCGGTCGGGCTATAGCATTTGAAGCCGCGGTCCCTTGGCCCAACGCAATATTGGTGTCCCCACATGTACGTCGGCGGCGAGTCTGTCCGCAGTTAAGCTCCGCCCGGCCTAGGCAACGGGCTGCATCGGCGCGTGCTGCGGCCGAAACAAAGGCTGTCGCTGTTTTCGCAATATTCTACGCGTGTCAAAAGACTGCGATAGCATCAGCGGACCGACGGTAGCTAACCTGCCGCGGTCATCTCACCAGCAGAAGGGTGTGACCGATGAGGACAAAGAGCGCCAAGAAGAT
>NZ_LZMB01000309.1 GCF_001673555.1 Mycobacterium sp. 1165178.9
CTGGACGATTGGATCCTGTTCGACGACACCGGACTGAAGGGCCAGGCGGCCGCCTGGGCGCGCGAGAACATCGACGGGGTGCTTCCCGACCGCCTCGAGCGGTGCTGGGTATCGAGCCCGGAATTCGACGAAAAACTTGCGCAGTGTGACCGCGTGGTCTACACCGTCGGTTTCGAGCGCAGGAAGTTGCCCGAGACGCCGCAGTGGGGGCAGTTGGACTACAACCGCATCAACGGAATACTGGCCCCCGGGCTTTTCGGGGTGGGCATCGCGTTCCCCCAGTATGCCGAAGACCCCTACGGGTATGGGCAGTTTCGGGTGGGCCTGAAGAAATTCATGGACCATCTCGACGCCGTTCTGCCGCTGTGGCTGCTCTACGGCCCCTGATCTCCGCGAGCGAAACCGGCCCTCGATGGCTTTTAAACTCACCCTGATCCGTTTGAGGAATCGCCCACGCCCGGCCGAGTCAGCCCAGCAGCAGCGCGGGATCGCCACGCCGGCGATACACCGAACCGAACCGGGCATCCAGACGCAACCACGTCGGCAATATCCGGACCCGGATCAATTCGTCGGCGGCGACGGCATCGGGTGACTGCGGCAGAAAACCCATCGCGGTCAAGGCGAACACGCAGCGCATGGGTAGGCCGACCTGCACGTCGGCCGAGCGGACCTGAATGACCTCCTGATCGAGCAGCGAGACCGGCGGGCCATGAGAACTGCTGTGCTGCTTGGCAAGTTGGGCACCGCGTTGCGCCAGATCCAGCATCACCCGGGCCGGTATGTCCTCGAGGTGAGTGAAGCCGGATTCCGGCGGCAACGCACCGCGCCACGCCGAATCCATCGCGAAGCCGGGATCGACGTAACCCGAGGCGTCCATCGCGGGAAGACCGCGCGCCAGCGCGTCCGCGCCTACCGACAGATCGCCGGGCCGCGCCTCACCGACCACCACCCTGCTAGCCAGCACGTCGAAACCCGTTGCTACCCAGGCTGTCAGCAGCCCCGGGGATCGGGTTCGGAATCGGATGATCGCGGCGTCATCGAGCCGCAGCGCGCGGTCGACGAACGCGGCGAGGTCCGCGCGGTGGGCGTCCCGGCAGTCGGCACCCAGCCATAGTCCTCGGTCGGCTACCTGATCCACCGTTGTAGATACTCCCGATGTTGTGGCGAGAGGCGTACCAGCCGCTCCTCCTCGATATGCACGGCGGCCAGCTGCGACTCTGCGATGACCGCGGGCTTCGACTCCGGAGCCGCGCCGGCCGACCGCACCTCGTAGCCCAGCGTGAAGTCGACCGCCCGCAACCGCTTGGTCCACATGGTCACCTGCAGCGGCGAATCCACCAGCCGCAGCTGGCCTTTGTAGGTCACCTTGACCTCGGCGATGAGCAATCCAATGGTCAAGATATCGACTTCGAACGCTTCGCGCAGGAACTGGACGCGCGCCTCCTCGAGGATCGTGACCATCGTGGCGTGGTTGATGTGCTGATACATGTCGATGTCCGACCAGCGGACTGGCACGGGCGCGACGAAGCCGACGCTCAACTTGAGGATCCTCTTCCACTGGTGCGGGTCATGCGACGGATTTGACGCGCGGCGACGGACAGCGTCGCGAGATCCCTGTTCCCGCTTTCCTGGATCTCGATCAGCGTTCGCCGGGCCCTCTCGACTCTGGAGGCACTCAGGTGTTCCCACTCGGCGATCTTCTCTTCACCGCTTTCGTCCGGCTCCCCCACCGCGAGCACATCGAAGCACAGCGATCGCAGCGAAGCATAGATGTCATCACGAATCGCCAAGCGCGCCAGGGAATGCCAGCGGTCCCGTCGGGGTAGTTCGGAGACCGCCGTCAAGAGCCCGTCGGTGCCGAGCCGGTCCATCAGCGCGAAATAGGTGTCGGCGACCTCGGCGGCGTCGATGTCACTGATGTCGCCGATGTCGATGATGTCGAGCAGGCTGAAACGGTAGAGCCCGGCCGCCACCGAATAGGCGAGGTCTTCGGGGGCGCCCTGGGAGATGAATTCCGCGGCTTCCTTTTCGACGATGGCCTTGTCGTCACCGCGCAGCCACTCCGACATGCGGGGCGTCAGCGCCTGGACCTTCGCGGCGAACCGATTGATCTCGGCGCCGACCGCCAGCGGCTGCGGACGGTAGTTGAGCAGCCAGCGCCCGGCGCGATCGATCAGCCGCCGGGTGTCCAGCGTGAGCCGATCCGACAGTGCGACAGGCAGATTCGCCGCGCGGATGCGCCGCCATGTCACTCCCACCCCGAAGATGGCATCGGTGGCGACGTAGGTGCGCACCGCGTCGACCGACCCGACGCCGACGTCTTCGACGATCCGGAAGGCGTAGCTGATCCCGGCGGCGTCCACCAGATCGTTGATCAGCATGGTGGTGACGATCTCGCGGCGCAGCTGATGCGTACGGATCTCCGGAGTGAACCGCTCCCGCAGGGGTTTCGGGAAGTACATGGGCAGTCGGGAGGCGAACACGTCCTGCTCGGTCAGCTCGGTCTGGAGCATTTCCTCCTTGAGCCCCAGCTTCACGTGGGCCATCAGGGTGCACATCTCCGGTGACGTCAGCCCGATGCCGGCCTCGGCACGCCGCGCGATCTCCTTTTCCGAGGGCAGCGCTTCCAGGTCGCGGTGGATGCCGCGCTCGTCGACCAGGTACTGAATCATCCTGGCGTGCACGGGCAGTAGGCTCGCCGCGTTCGCTCGGCTGGTGCCGATCAGGTCGTTCTGGTCGTCGTTGTCGGCGAGCACCAGCTGCGCGACCTCGTCGGTCATCGACTCCAGCAGCGGTTTTCGCTCCTCGGGCTTGACCTTGCCTGCGGTCACCAGGGAGTCGATCAGGATTTTGATGTTGACCTCGTGGTCCGAACAGTCCACTCCGGCCGAATTGTCCATGGCGTCGGTGTTGATCCGGCCACCCGCCAGGTCGAACTCGACGCGACCCAGCGCGGTGACCCCCAGATTGCCCCCTTCGCCAATCACCTTGGCGCGCACCTGGCTTCCGTTGACCCGCACCGGATCGTTGGCGCGGTCACCGACGTCGGCGTCGGATTCGGGCTCCGCCTTGATGTAGGTGCCGATGCCACCGTTGAACAACAGATCCACCGGCGCCTGCAGAATCGCCTTGATCAGATTGGGCGGGGTCATCTCGGTGGCCCCCTCCTGTAACCCCTCGATGCCCAATGCAGCGCGGACCTGCGGGCTGACCGAAATCGCCTTGTGCTCACGGCTGTACACGCCGCCGCCCTCGCTGATCAGCGACGTGTCGTAATCCTCCCAGCTGGACCGCGGCAGGTCGAACATCCGTCGGCGTTCCTCCCACGAACGCGCGGCGTCGGGGTCGGGGTCTAGGAAGATGTGCCGGTGGTCGAAGGCGGCGAGCAGCCTGATGTGCTTGCTCAGCAGCATGCCGTTGCCGAAGACGTCGCCGCTCATGTCGCCGATCCCCACCACGGTGAAGTCCTCGGTTTGCGTGTCGACGTCCATCTCCCGGAAGTGCCGTTTGACAGCCTCCCAGGCGCCTTTGGCGGTGATACCCATCGCCTTGTGGTCATAGCCGACCGACCCGCCGGATGCGAACGCGTCACCCAGCCAGAATCCGTACGACTTCGCGACGTCGTTGGCGATGTCGGAGAAGGTGGCGGTGCCTTTGTCCGCCGCCACCACCAGGTATGCGTCGTCGCCGTCGCGCCGGATGACTTCCGCTGGCGGGCTGACCTTCCCGGTCGCGTGGTCGACGTTGTCGGTGACATCGAGCAGGCCGGAGATGAACAGTTGGTAGCAGGCGACACCTTCGGCGCGGCTGGCGTCGCGGTCCGCGGCGGCATCGCCGGTGGGCAGCGGGGGCCGCTTGAGGACGAATCCGCCCTTGGCGCCCACCGGCACGATGACGGCGTTCTTGACCGCTTGCGCCTTGACCAGGCCGAGGATCTCGGTGCGAAAGTCGTCTC
>NZ_LZMB01000310.1 GCF_001673555.1 Mycobacterium sp. 1165178.9
CTGCTTCCGGGGCAATGATTTTCGCGATCCTGGTGATCCTGGGCCGTCAAATCAACTACACCCTGGATTTGGCGGGCGGTTGCGCGGGTGCCGGCCGACCCGGCGCGGGCTGACCGGGCGCCGGCTGACCCGGTGCGGGCTGACCGGGCGCCGGCTGACCGGGGGCCGGCTGACCCGGCGCGGTCTGGCCGGGGGCCGGGTGGCGCGCCGGCGGCTTGGGCTCGGCGCCCTGGGCCGGCATCGAGTTGAGCACCGGACGGATGTAGAGGCGGGCGGTCTGACCCAGGTTTCGCGCCTCGTTGCCGTCGTTCCCAGGGACCGTGATGATCAGGTTGTCGCCGTCGACGACGACCTCCGAGCCGGAGACACCGAGCCCGTTGACCCGGGCGCCGATGATCTGCTGAGCCTGCGCCGCCCGATCCGCGCAAGGAACTCGCCGACCGCATCGCCGATGAGAAGAAGTGGCGCCAAAGCACGCGCCAGGGCATTCAGTTCCTCGCCCTGCAGTTCCAGGCCACCCGCTGCGACAAAGAAGACATTCTGGCCGGCAACGACGATCCGGCCCAGCCATTGGTCACCTGCTCGACCGACCACAAGGTCGCCTATCTGCTGGGCCCGTCGATCATCAGTGGTGATCAGATCCAGGACGCCAGCTCGAGCCAGAACCAGCGCGGAATCGGCTACATCGTCGACCTGCAGTTCAAGTCCGCCGCGGCCAACACCTGGGCCGACTTCACCGCCGCCCACATCGGCACCCAGACAGCATTCACCCTGGACTCGCAGGTGGTCAGCGCGCCGATGATCCAGGAAGCCATTCCCGGCGGCCGGACCCAGATCAGCGGCGGCGATCCGCCGTTCACCGCCGCGACCGCCAAGCAGCTGGCCAACGTCCTCAAATACGGTTCGCTGCCGCTGTCCTTCGAGGCTTCGGAGGCCCAAACCGTCTCCGCGACACTGGGATTGACGTCGCTGCGAGCCGGGCTCGTCGCGGGCTCGATCGGCTTGATTCTGGTGTTGCTGTATTCGCTGCTCTACTACCGGGTGCTGGGCTTGCTCACGGCCCTGTCGCTAGCTGCTTCCGGGGCAATGATTTTCGCGATCCTGGTGATCCTGGGCCGTCAAATCAACTACACCCTGGATCTGGCGGGCATCGCGGGTCTGATCATCGGTATCGGTACCACCGCCGACTCGTTCGTCGTCTTCTTCGAGCGCATCAAAGACGAGATCCGCGAGGGCCGTTCGTTCCGATCGGCAGTGCCACGAGGGTGGGTGCGCGCCCGCAAGACGATCGTGTCGGGTAACGCCGTCACCTTCCTGGCCGCCGCGGTGCTGTACGCCCTGGCCATCGGCCAGGTGAGGGGATTCGCCTTCACGTTGGGCCTCACCACGGTCCTCGACATCGTGGTGGTGTTCCTGGTGACCTGGCCGCTGGTGTACCTGGCGTCCAAGTCCCCGACGCTGGCAAAGCCGGCCTACAACGGCCTGGGTGCCGTTCAGCAGGTCGCCCGCGAACGGCGGGCTTCGGCGCAGGTGAAGACGGGACGGGGATAACGCATGACTCCCTCCAAAGCCTCCAAAGACGCAACCGAGATCACCGAAGCCTCCGAGGGTGCGACCGAGTTGACCGGCAGCAGCGCGGCGAGCCTGCCGCATCACGGCTTCCTGTCGCGGCTCTACACCGGCACTGGCGCGTTCGAGGTGGTCGGACGGCGCAGGTTGTGGTTCGGCATCAGCGGCGCGATCGTCGGCATCGCCGTCCTGAGCATCCTGTTCCGGGGCTTCACCTTCGGCATCGACTTCAACGGCGGCACGACGGTGTCGATGCCGGCCGCCGGGGCCGCCGGGACCGTGCAGACCTCACAGGTCTCCGAGGTGTTTCACAAGGCCATCGGCAACGATCCGGAGTCGGTGGTCGTCGTCGGCAACGGCGCGGGCGCGACCGTGCAGATCCGTTCGGAGACGCTGACCAACGACCAGACGACCAAGCTCCGCAACGCTTTGTTCGACGCCTTCGGACCCAAAGGTGCCGACGGCAAGCCCAGCAAGCAGGCGATCAGCGACGCCGCGGTCTCCGAGACCTGGGGCGACCAGATCACCGACAAGGCGCTGATCGCGCTCGCCGTCTTCCTGGTGCTGGTCGGCGTCTACATCATGGTCCGCTACGAGCGGTACATGGCCATCTCGGCGCTGACCACGATGGTCTTCGACCTCAGCGTCACCGCAGGGGTGTACTCGCTGGTCGGTTTCGAGGTCACGCCGGCCACCGTCATCGGCTTGCTGACGATTCTGGGTTTCTCCCTGTACGACACCGTCATCGTGTTCGACAAGGTCGAGGAGAACACCCACGGCTTCCAGCACACCACCCGGCGCACCTTCGCCGAACAGGCCAACCTCGCGATCAACCAGACGTTCATGCGCTCCATCAACACCAGCCTGATCAGCGTGCTGCCGGTGCTGGCGCTCATGGTCGTGGCGGTGTGGCTGCTCGGCGTCGGCACGCTGAAGGACCTCGCGCTGGTGCAGCTAGTCGGCATCCTGGTCGGCACCTACTCGTCGATCTTCTTCGCCACACCGCTGCTGGTCACCCTGCGCGAGCGCACCGAGCTGGTGCGTACCCACACCCGGCGCGTGATGCGGCGCCGCAGTCCCGGCTCGAGCGCGGCCGAGACCGAAGCCGGCGACGGCGACACCGAGACCGCCGACGAAGCGAAAGAAGCGGCGGCCGCGGCCGAGCCGCCCAAACCCGCGCCGAGCAAGCCGGCGCCGGGCGCCCGTCCGGTGCGGCCGACCGGGACCCGGCGTCCCACCGGCAAGCGGAACGTCGGCCGGCGGTAGGCCCATGGCCACCAGGTACCCCGGAACTGGGGCCGATCGTGGCGGGCTCATCGGCCGTCGGGCCGTGGCGGGATGGATCGGCGCCGGATTGGCGGTAGTGCTGGCGGCGGGTTTCACGCTGACCGCTTGCGCGGGCAGCGCCGCGTCCCAGGTCGACTATGTGGTCGACGGCCCGCTGTCCACCTACAACACCAACACCGTGGCCGGGGCCGCGTCGGCCGGAGCGCAGGCGTTCGCCCGCGCGCTGACCGGCTTCAGCTATCACGGTCCCGACGGGCAAATCGTCGCCGACCGCGACTTCGGCACGGTGTCGGTGGTCGGCGGCACGCCGCTGGTGCTGGACTACCAGATCGCCGACAACGCGGTCTACTCCGACGGGAAGCCGGTGACCTGCGACGACATCGTGCTCGCCTGGGCGGCTCAGTCCGGCAAGTTCCCCGACTTCCACGCCGCCACCCAAGCCGGCTACCTCGACATCGCCAATGTCGAATGCATGCCCGGGCAGAAGAAGGCGCGGGTGTCCTTCATCCCGGACCGCGGCGTCGTCGACTACAACCAGCTATTCACCGCGACCTCGCTGATGCCGTCGCACGTCATCGCCGACCAGCTCAACGTCGACGTGACCGCGGCCCTGCTCAGCAACAACGGACCCCTGGTGCAGCAGATCGCGAAGCTGTGGAACACCATCTGGGACCTCAAGCCGGGGATCGACCTCAAGCGCTTTCCGTCGTCGGGGCCGTACAAGATCGAATCCGTGCTGGATCGCGGCGCGGTGGTGCTGGTCGCCAACGACCGGTGGTGGGGGCCCAAGGCCATCACCAAGCGGGTGACCGTGTGGTCGCAGGGACCCGACATCCAGGACCGGGTCAACAACGGCAGCGTCGACGTGGTCGACGTCGCCTCGGGCTCGTCGGGGGCGCTGACCACGCCGGACAACTACGAGCGCTCCGATGGGCCGTCGAACGGCGTCGAGCAGCTGATCTTCGCCCCGCAGGGGCCGCTCGCGGCGCCCAACGCCCGGCGCGCGGTCGCACTGTGCACGCCGCGTGATTCGCTGGCCAAGGACGCGGGGACGCCGATCGCCAACTCACGCCTGGAACCGGCCACCGATGATGCGGTGTCGGCCGGCGACGGGGCCGCCGAGGCCGGCCCGTTCAGCAAGTCCGATCCGGTCGGCGCGCGCAAGGCGCTGGGCGGTACGCCGCTGACGGTGCGGATCGGGTACCAGGGGCCCAACGCGCGCCTGGCGGTCAACGTCGGCGTCATCACCAAGGCGTGCGGCGCGGCCGGTATCACCGTCTCCGCCGTCATCCTGGACGGCTCGGGTCCGCAGGCGCTGCGGGACGGCAAGGTCGACGCGTTGCTGGCCAGCACCGGCGGGGCCACCGGCAGCGGGTCGTCGGGGTCGTCGGCGCTCGATGCCTACGCCCTGCACACGGGCAACGGCAACAACCTGTCCGGATACACGAATCCCCAGGTCGACAACGCGATCGGCGCGCTGGCCGTCTCGGCCGACGCCGCCGAACGAGCCAGGCTGCTGACCGAAACCGCCCCGGTACTGTGGGGCGACATGCCCACCCTGCCGCTGTACCGCCAGCAGCGCACGCTGCTGAGCTCCAAGAAGATGTATGCGGTGAGCAAGAACCCGACGCGGTGGGGCGCGGGCTGGAACATGGACCGATGGGCCCTCATACAGTGAGGCTCCGATGACGAACCCCGGCCCGGCGCCGGTGGCCGAGCTGATCGCGTCGCTGACGCGCAAGGTGGCCGATTTCCCCAAGCCGGGGGTCCAGTTCAAAGACCTCACCCCGGTGTTCGCGGACGCGACGGCGATGACGGCGATCACCGGCGCGTTGGCCGAGATCGCGTCCGGCGCGGATCT
This sequence comes from Mycobacterium sp. 1165178.9, assembly GCF_001673555.1. Lineage (GTDB taxonomy): Bacteria > Actinomycetota > Actinomycetes > Mycobacteriales > Mycobacteriaceae > Mycobacterium. The sequence continues at coordinate 4,718 of NZ_LZMB01000310.1, forward strand.
GGTGGCCGGTATCGAGGCCCGGGGATTCCTGCTGGCCGGCGCCGTCGCCGAACGGCTGCAGACCGGCCTGCTCGCCATTCGCAAGGCCGGAAAACTGCCGCCGCCGGTGCACGCCGAGCGGTACGACCTGGAATACGGCAGCGCGACGCTGGAAATTCCCGCGGACGGCTTGGACCTGCGCGGGCGCAACATCACGATCATCGACGACGTGCTGGCCAGCGGCGGTACCCTGGCCGCGGCGGCCAGGCTGCTCGAGCGCGCCGGGGCCAACGTGACGGCGGCGGCGGTGGTATTCGAACTCGGCGCGTTGCGCGGCCGGGACGTGGCCGCGCCGTTGGCGGTGCACAGCCTGACTTGCGAGTAGCGCTTGTGCCTCCGGCGACGATGCGCGCCGCGATGGGGGTACCGCCCAGCCGCGGAGCGGCGAGGGGGACGGCGTGAGAAGGAGGCGGGTAATTGGATCGAGTGGGGATATCCTCGATTTCGGAGGTGACCAACGTGGCGGAGGAAAATAGCGCGGCGCAAGCGCTCGACGCGCCCACTAAAGTCAAAGAGTCGCCGGCCATCACCCAGCCGATGGAGATTCCGGAGCCTGTCGCCGAGTCCCTGAAAACGTCAAGCAGCGCGTCGCGTCGGGTCCGGGCCAGGCTGGCCCGGCGGATGACCGCCCAGCGCAGCACGCTCAACCCGGTGCTGGAACCGCTGGTGGCCGTGCACCGGGAGATCTACCCGAAGGCGAACGTGTCGCTGCTGCAGCGGGCCTTCGAGGTCGCCGACCAGCGGCACGCCAGCCAGTTGCGCCATTCCGGTGACCCCTACATCACGCACCCATTGGCCGTCGCCACCATCCTGGCCGAATTGGGTATGGACACCACCACTTTGGTGGCCGCGCTATTGCACGACACCGTCGAGGACACGGGGTACACCCTGGACGCACTGTCCGAGGAATTCGGTGAAGAGGTGGGCCATCTGGTCGACGGCGTCACCAAACTGGACCGGGTGGTGCTGGGCAGCGCCGCCGAGGGCGAGACCATCCGGAAGATGATCACCGCGATGGCGCGCGACCCGCGCGTGCTGGTGATCAAGGTCGCCGACCGGCTGCACAACATGCGCACCATGCGGTTCCTGCCGCCGGAGAAGCAAGCCCGCAAGGCCCGCGAGACGCTGGAAGTCATTGCGCCCCTTGCGCATCGGCTGGGTATGGCCAGCGTCAAGTGGGAACTGGAAGACCTGTCGTTCGCGATCTTGCATCCCAAGAAGTACGAGGAGATCGTTCGGCTGGTCGCCGGGCGTGCGCCGTCGCGGGACACCTACCTGGCCAAGGTCCGCGCCGAGATCGTCAATACCCTGGGTGCGTCGAAGATCAAGGCGACGGTGGAGGGCCGACCCAAGCACTACTGGTCGATCTACCAGAAGATGATCGTCAAGGGCCGCGACTTCGACGACATTCACGACCTGGTCGGCATCCGCATCCTGTGCGACGAGATCCGGGACTGCTATGCGGCTGTCGGCGTGGTGCATTCGCTGTGGCAGCCGATGGCGGGCCGGTTCAAGGATTACATCGCTCAGCCGCGGTACGGCGTCTACCAGTCGCTGCACACCACCGTCGTGGGTCCGGAAGGCAAGCCGCTGGAGGTGCAGATCCGCACCCGCGACATGCACCGCACCGCCGAATACGGCATCGCCGCGCACTGGCGTTACAAGGAAGCCAAGGGGCGCAACGGCGTTCCGCACCCGCACGCCGCGGCGGAGATCGACGACATGGCCTGGATGCGCCAGCTGCTCGACTGGCAACGGGAGGCCGCGGACCCAGGCGAGTTCCTCGAATCGTTGCGCTATGACCTTGCGGTGCAGGAGATCTTCGTGTTCACCCCCAAGGGTGATGTCATCACCCTGCCCAACGGTTCCACGCCGGTGGACTTCGCCTATGCGGTGCACACCGAGGTCGGCCACCGCTGCATCGGCGCCCGCGTGAACGGGCGGCTGGTCGCGCTGGAACGAAAGCTGGAGAACGGGGAAGTCGTCGAAGTTTTCACCTCCAAAGCGGCCAACGCCGGTCCGTCGCGAGACTGGCAGCAGTTCGTGGTCTCGCCGCGCGCCAAGGCCAAGATCCGGCAGTGGTTCGCCAAGGAGCGGCGCGAGGAGGCGCTCGAATCCGGCAAGGACGCCATGGCCCGCGAGGTGCGTCGCGGTGGACTTCCTTTGCAGCGCTTGGTCAATGGCGAAACGCTGGCCGCGGTGGCACGCGAGCTGCACTACACCGACGTGTCCGCGCTCTACACCGCGATCGGTGAGGGCCACGTGTCGGCCCGGCACGTCGTGCAGCGACTGCTGGCCGAACTGGGTGGCATCGACCAGGCCGAAGAGGACCTCGCCGAACGGTCCACGCCGACAACCATGTTGCGCCGCCCACGCAGCAGCGACGACGTCGGCGTCTCGGTTCCCGGCGCCCCGGGCGTGCTGACCAAGCTGGCGAAATGCTGCACCCCGGTCCCCGGCGACCAGATCATGGGATTCGTCACCCGCGGCGGCGGGGTGAGCGTGCACCGCACCGACTGCACCAACGCGGCCTCGCTGCAGCAGCAGGCCGAGCGCATCATCGAAGTGCATTGGGCGCCGTCGCCGTCGTCGGTGTTTCTGGTGGCCATCCAGGTCGAGGCGCTCGACCGGCACCGGCTGTTGTCGGACGTCACCCGCGTGCTGGCCGACGAGAAGGTCAACATCCTGTCCGCGTCGGTCACCACCTCCGGTGACCGGGTGGCGATCAGCCGCTTCACCTTTGAGATGGGCGACCCCAAGCATCTGGGCCACCTGCTCAATGTCGTGCGCAACGTCGAAGGCGTCTACGACGTCTACCGCGTCACGTCCGCGGCGTGATCCGAGTCCGGCCCTAACTCAGTCGCACCGAGGTGATCTTCACCGGGTTGGCGGGCGCACCGCTCTGACGATTGCCGGCGATGCCGGCACGCGCGATCTTGTCCAGGGTCTCCAGCCCCGCCTGGTCGATGGTCCCCAGCACTGTGCTCTGCGGTTCCATCTCGGAATCCTTGAAGATCAATGCGAATTGGCTGCCATTGGTGTTGGGTCCCTCGGTGGCCATGACGATGGTGCCGCGCGGGTACACCACCGTCGCGCGCAACGCGGGGTCGTCGAGCTTGTATTGGTCGGCGGGGTACTCGTCGGCGAATTCGTAACCGGGACCACCGGATCCGTCCACGTCGGGGCCGCCACACAACAGTGATCCGCCGTCTTGGGAGCTGATCAATCGGGCGCATTGGGTGCCGTCGAAGAACTGCTGCCTGACCAGGCTGATGAAGCTGTTCACTGCGCACGGGGACTCGGAATTCGCCAGCTGGATGGCGATGTCACCGACGTTGGTGGAGATGACGGCACCGATCTGCGGGGGAGTGGTGGACGCGCGCCCCGAGCGCGGCGGGTTCACCGGCCGGAGGACCGGGTCCGGCACCGATCGATATTCGCAGTTGGCGCCCAGATCGGGCGGCGGCGCGAACGCAGGCAACGGCGGCACCGTCGCCGCAGCCGGGCCGCTCGTACCGGGGCTGGATCCGGTCCGGCCGGGAACCGGGGCCCGGGTCTGCGTGGAGGCGCCCGCGCTGTCGGCGGAACCGTGACTCTGGGCCACCAGCGCGATGACCAACGCCACCACCGCGGTCAGCGCCAGCGCCGATGCGCCGACGATGCCGACCAGCAAACGCCGCGAATGCGTTGGGCGGTCATGCTGTAACCGCGCGTCGGGTTTGCCGTCCGGCGGGGAAGCCGCGTTGCCCCGCGGCGACGCACCGGGCGGTGGCGGCGCCGGCGATATGGACCCGATCGGACTGGCCAGTGCGCCGCGGGCGGCCTCGGCGAGCTCCATGACCGACTGGTAACGGCGTTCTAGGTCCTTGGCCATGCCGCGCGCGACCACCGCGTCCAGTCCCGGGGGAAGTCCGGGCACGCTGGCCGACGGCTGGGGCGGCGGAATCGTCAAGTGCGCGTTGAGTTGTTCTTCGAGGCTCTCACCCGGGAAGGGGCGCGTCCCGGTCAGGCACTCCTGTAGGACGCAGGCCAGGGAGTAGACATCCGCGCGGTGATCAGTTGTGCCCCTGAAACGTTCGGGAGCCATATAAGCGACGGTGCCCATCGTGTGTCCGGTTTGCGTCAGGGCCGTGTCAGCGGTGCTGCGGGCGATGCCGAAGTCGATCAGGTAGACGAAATCCCGCGCCGTGGTGACCAAGATGTTTTTCGGCTTGATGTCGCGGTGGATCAATCCCGCCGCATGCGCGCTATCCAGCGCCGCGGCAACCTGTTCGACCACCGCGACCGCGCGCTCGGGACTCAGCCGCCCGCCGTGCTCGGAGATGTAGTCGACCAGATCGCGTCCCTCGATGAGCCGCATGTCGACGTACAGCCGGCCGTCGATTTCGCCGTAACTGTGGATGGGCACCACATGCGGATCGTTCAGACTTGCAGCAATGCGCGCCTCGCGCCGGAAACGCTGCTGAAACTCGTGGTCCTCGGCCAGGTTTGCGGGCAGCACCTTCAGCGCAACGACCCGATCGGTGGTGGCATCAAAAGCGCGGTAGACCTGTCCCATGCCACCGCGCCCCAAGACTTCCAGCAATTGGTATTGCCCGAAGGACTCTCCCGCCACGCAACGACAATAGGCCGTCGGCCGTGGCCGCCGCGTGATTCTCGCGATTCTCCGCCTGCGTTGCGCCGCTATGGATTCAGTCGAGCAGCACCGAGGTGATGGTCACCTCGGTGGCGGGTGCCCCGTCTTCACCGCCGCCGGCGACGCCGGCCTTGGCGATCTTGTCCAGAGTGGCCAGCCCGTCGGGCTGGATGGTGCCGAAAACGGTGTATTGCGGTGGCAGCTGGGAGTCCTTGTACACCATGAAGAATTGGCTGCCGTTGGTGCCGGGGCCCGCGTTGGCCATGGCCAGGGTGCCGCGCGGATAGAGGACGGGTTCCTGCGCCTTGGGATCGTTCGGCGGATACTGGTCGGTCGGGTACTCGTTGGCGAATTGATAGCCCGGCCCGCCAGTGCCGTCGCCCTTCGGGTCGCCGCACTGCAGGACACCCAGGCCCTGCGAGGTGGTCAGCCGGTGGCACTTGGTGTTGTCGAAGTATTTCTGGCCGATAAGGCTCGCGAAACTATTGACCGTGCAAGGCGATTCGTTGTTCGCCAGCATCAGACCGATGTGGCCCTGATTGGTGACCATGCTGGCGCTCACCTGGGCCGGGTCGGTCGGCACCTTGCCGGTTCGCGGTGGCTTGACCTGCGTGGCCGCCGCCTGCGGCGAGGCCGGGTACTGACAGTTGGCGCCCACGTCGGCCGAGGGCTTGAAGGGCGGCAGCGGCGCGGCGGACGGCGGCGGTCCGGCGGGAGTGGTGGACTCCGCAGACGAGCTGCTGCTGGTGGTCGTCGACGCCGCGGTGTTGCTCTTGTGGTCGTGCTTGGTGCTGACGATCGTGATCACCACCGCCGCGACCACGGCCACGGCCACGATCGAGCCGGCCGCGATCAGCACGATCCGGCGCGTCTTGGCTTGCTTCGCGCGCCGCTCCAACTGCCGTTCGAGCTTGCGTTTGGCGTTGGCACGTCGCTGTTCGTTGGTCGGCACGGCCGCTATGCCTCCATGGTTGGTGAGTCGGAACCTCGCTGAACCGGTGAGGTGCCAGCTCAGGCTAATGTGGGCGCCGCGACTCGTGTCAAGTGGGGCCCGTGGGAAACTGGGAACCGTGTTGATCACCGGATTTCCCGCCGGCATGTTGCAGTGCAACTGCTATGTGCTGGCCGAGCGGCCAGGAACGGACGCCGTCATCGTGGATCCGGGGCAGCGGGCGATGGGTCCCTTGCGAAACATCCTGGACAAACACCGGCTGACGCCGGCCGCGGTGTTGCTGACCCACGGGCACATCGACCACATGTGGTCGGCGCAGAAGGTGTCCGACACCTACGGTTGCCCGACCTACATCCATCCCGAGGACAGGTTCATGCTCACAGACCCGATCTACGGCCTGGGCCCGCGCGTGGCCCAGATGGTGGCGGGCGCTTTCTGGCGGGAGCCCAAACAGGTCGTCGAGCTGGACCGCGACGGCGACAAGCTGGACCTGGGCAGCGTCACTGTGAACGTCGATCACAGCCCCGGGCACACTCGCGGGTCGGTGCTGTTCCGGGTCCTCGAGGCGAGCAAGGACGGAACGGACGTGGTGTTCACCGGTGACACGCTGTTCGAGCGCTCCATCGGCCGCACGGACCTGTTCGGTGGCAGCGGTCGCGACCTGCTGACCTCGATCGTCGACAAACTGCTGATCCTCGACGACGCGACCGTGGTGCTGCCGGGGCACGGCAACGCCACCACGATCGGCGCCGAGCGGCGCCTCAACCCGTTCCTCGAAGGCCTGTAGCCCGTGCCTGAGTCGTCAGCGTTCTCCGCTCTCGCGGCGCCCAAAGGGGTGCCGGACTACGTCCCGCCGGACTCGGCGCAATTCGTCGCGGTGCGCGACGGCCTGCTCGGGGCCGCCCGCCGGGCCGGCTATAGCGATATCGAACTGCCGATCTTCGAAGACACCGCTTTGTTCGCCCGCGGCGTCGGCGAATCCACCGACGTGGTGTCCAAGGAGATGTACACGTTCGCCGACCGCGGCGATCGTTCGGTGACGCTGCGGCCTGAGGGCACCGCCGGCGTGGTGCGCGCGGTGATCGAACACGGCCTGGATCGCGGCGCGTTGCCGGTCAAACTCTGTTACGCGGGGCCGTTTTTCCGCTATGAGCGTCCGCAGGCCGGCCGCTATCGCCAGCTGCAGCAGGTCGGGGTGGAGGCGATCGGCGTCGACGACCCCGCGCTGGACGCCGAGGTGATCGCGATCGCCGACGCCGGCTTTCGTTCACTCGGGCTCGACGGCTTCCGCCTGGAAATCACCTCGCTGGGTGATGACAGCTGCCGCCCGCAGTACCGGGAGCTGTTGCAGGACTTCCTTTTTGCGCTCGACCTGGACGAGGAAACGCGACGGCGGGCGCAGATCAATCCGCTGCGGGTGCTCGACGACAAGCGACCGGAGGTGCGTGCGATGACGGCCGACGCTCCGGTGCTGCTCGATCACCTGTCCGATGCGGCCAAGCAGCACTTCGACACCGTGCTGGCCCACCTGGATGCAATGGCAGTGCCCTACGTCCTCAACCCGCGCATGGTGCGCGGGCTGGATTACTACACCAAGACCACGTTCGAATTCGTACACGACGGCCTGGGCGCGCAGTCCGGCATCGGCGGCGGGGGCCGCTACGACGGCCTGATGCGCCAGCTCGGCGGACAAGATCTGTCCGGCATCGGTTTTGGGCTCGGTGTGGACCGCACGCTGTTGGCGCTGCGCGCCGAGGGCAAGAGCGTGGGGGAGACGGCGCGCTGCGAGGTGTTCGGCGTGCCGCTGAGCGAGCAGGCCAAGTTGCGGCTGGCGGTGGTGGCCGCACAGCTGCGGGCCGGCGGTGTGCGCGTCGACATGGCCTACGGCGACCGTGGTCTCAAGGGCGCGATGCGCGCGGCCGACCGCTCCGGGGCCCGGCTTGCGCTGGTCCTCGGCGACCGCGACATCGAGTCCCGCACGGTCGGTGTGAAAGATCTGACGACGGGGGAGCAGGTTCCCGTTGCGCTGGATTCGGTTGTCGCCGAGGTGATTTCGCAGCTTGCTCGCTAGCCGGGCTGCCTGCGCTAATGCGGCAAGTTGGCCAGATAGCACCGCACTCGGGTGGCGGCGTCGGCCGGGCTGACTCCCATGGTCACTAATCTTTGAACTACTTGGTCCGCGGGAATTCCAGAACCGATGTCGTTATCGATCACATGAAGGCTGGGAAACCAATTTTCCGCGCTCACCCCCGGCGGCGGGGGCTTCGCGTCGCCCCCTAGGCATTGAACGTAACCAGGGACGCCAGTTTCGGCATGAGCTGACGAGATCCCGATCAGCATGGCGACGGGCATGGCGGCCACCGCAGCGACACAGATGAAACGCATGCCGGCATTATCCCGCGTCCACATTGTTTGACCAAGCTCGAAATTCGGCGATGCCCGGTGCGCGCGCCTAGTCACGGTCCGGGGAGCGCCTTTTAGCTTTTCTTGCTGGGGATAATGATGACGACGATCAATGTCAGGATTGAGAAAAACAGCCCTAGAATTCCCCATCCCAGCGGGTTGCGGCCCTTCATCATTGCGATCACTCCGCAGATTATTGCCGCGATAATGCTGCCGATGGCGACGAAAATCCCCTTGATGCCGCGGAGGATAAAACCGGCCGCGATCGGGTCCGAACTCGCCAAAATCACCGAGTGCAACATGACAGGTCCTTTCGTGAGGGGCCACGAGGTAATACCCGAACGAATGCGACGCGAAACCGCATCCCCGAAAGAGCCGCGGGCCGAAACCCGGTGAGCAACAGCGCGTGTGGCGGTGGTGGGTTTGAATTATCCGGCCGGATAACCGCGCCGCACGGTGCGGTCCAGAATTCCCAGAGTGGCACGCAGGGCGCCCTCGGACAGAATCGGGAAGATTCCGGCTTCCCGCCACTGCGGGTCGATGTTCGACCAGTCGTAGAACGACGTGACCACGGTGGCCGAATCGTCTTCGGACGGCGTCAGCGCGTAGCCGTAGACATGGCCGAGCGGCGGCTTGATCTGACCCAGAACCGTCCACGCGATCAGACGATCCTGCTCGAACTCTCTGATGTCGACGGTGACGTCGTACTTGCCCAATTCCGGGAAATCGTTTAATGATTGGCGATCCATGTGAACGACGAACTGGTCACCCACGGCGCGTACCGGATCGCCCTCGGCTGCCTGCAGCATGCCAGAAGAGTCGATGGCGACGTGACCCTGCGGATCACACAGCACGGCGAAGATGGCCGGCGCCGGGGCGGCGATGGTGCGGGAAGTCTCGATGCGGTCGGTCATACGTCCTCGCAGCCGGCGTAGGGGCGATACGATCCGCAGCTTAGCCGCGGTTCCGCCCATCGTTCGCCGCGTTCGTGATGTTGAGCTGTCGTAGCCCCGTGCGATAATCGAACCTATGTTCGAAGACGT
>NZ_LZMB01000311.1 GCF_001673555.1 Mycobacterium sp. 1165178.9
CCTCCGACGATGAGGGAACTTCGAACCATCCCGACAGCCCGGTGTAGAGGCCATGCCGATTCATGACGGTGATCGGGTCGAAGTCGGCCCACGCGGCGGTGTTGCCGCCGAACAGCTTGGCGAGCGTGGCCTCTTTTGAGCCGATGCTGGGCCCCCGATCACCGTCATGAATCGGCATGGCCTCTACACCGGGCTGTCGGGATGGTTCGAAGTTCCCTCATCGTCGGAGGCCCGCAACGTCGCCGAGGAGGCAAGTCCCACCCTGAGCGCCGCCACCACCGATCCGGCCGCGAACCCGGAAGGGCAGGACGCGGCCGCCAACGCGCTGTGCGCCGCCGGAACCGCGCACGGGATCGCCTGCGCGGTGGTTACCCAACCCGGCAAGCACGACTGGCCGTTCGCCGCTCAGGCGTTTGCCACCGCGCTGCCGTGGCTGGCCTCGACGCTGGGCACGCCCAATGTCGAACCTGTGCAGCTGCCGCAACGGGCGGCCGCCGGGGAATCGCATTGATTTCACCGGTCGGGTCGGGGTAGTCGGAACCGGTGAGAATTCACAGCTGACCCACCCGTAACGGAGCCGACATTCGGGCACGCCGAATGGTACGGTTCGCGGCTGTGGCCCCAATGTTGTGCATGAACGGCGGTTCCTGCGGGAACCTGGCTGATGCGCAATGCGCCGCAAAAAACGGGCGAATACTCGGGCTGAATTCGCTATTTCTGTCACCGCGTGATCATTTGATCGACGCGCTCGCTTGTCAGCCATGAACCGTCGCCAGTTCCTTGGTTCGCTCGCCGCGTCAGTCGTCGCCGGAGTAGGCGCTGCGCGGCTCATCGTCGATCCGCAGCCCCGCACGTTTGCCCAAGCCCCGGGCGCCGACATCCCGACCTCCGGCCCGACCGCCCCGCAGGCCCTGTTGCCGCCCCCGCCGCTCAGTGCGCGCGTCCCGCTGCCCGGCGGCGGTGCCCTGGTGAAAATCCCGGGCGAGGGTGACCTGCTCGCGCTGACCGTCGACGACGGCGTCAACAGCGAGGTGGTGCGGGCCTACACCCAGTTCGCCAAGGACACCGGCATACGGCTGACCTATTTCGTCAACGGGATCTACGACTCGTGGACCGAGAACCTGGACCTGGTTCGGCCGTTGGTGGACAGCGGGCAGATCCAGCTCGGCAACCACACCTGGTCGCACCCGGACATGACCACCCTGTCGAAAGAGCAGGTAGCCGAACAGCTTTCGCGCAACGACGCGTTCCTGAAGAACATGTACGGCATCGGCGCGAAGCCGTATTGGAGGCCGCCGTACGCGAAGCGCAACGCCACCGTGGACGCGGTGGCGGCCGACCTCGGTTACAAGGTCCCCACCCTGTGGTCGGGGTCGCTGTCGGATTCGACGTTGATCACCGAGGAGTACATCGTGCAGATGGCCGATCAGTACTTCACACCGCAGGCCATCGTGATCGGGCACCTCAATCATCTGCCGGTGACGCATGTCTATCCGCAACTCGTCGACTTCATCCGCGATAGGAACCTGCGCACCGTCACGCTCAACGACGTCTTTCTCAAAACCCCGTAGCGGCGAGACGCGGGCGCAATTGTCGCCCGCGTCGCTGGAGTTCGACCGTTTCCACTGCCCGCGTTATCGCGACGCTGCGCGCCTCGCGGTCCACAACTTGATGTCTATTGCCAGGGACACCAAATGGTGATTTGATGTACATCATCATGGACACGAAAACGCGACGCTACGACATGCGCGCTCGCAAGGAGTCGACGGCGGCCACCCGCAGCGCCATCGTGGAGGCTGCCATCGATGCGGTCGTGGCGGAACGCTCTCTGGGCATCACCCTCGGCGCGGTAGCCGAGCGCGCCGGCGTCACGGTGAAGACGGTGCTTCGGCATTTCGGCAGCCGGGAATCGCTGGTCGAGGCGGCATATCTGGCCGTCCGTCAGGCTGTGGTGGCCGAAAGAGTTTCACCGCCCGGCGACCCTGAAGCGGCAATGACGGTGCTCATCGAACACTATGAGGGGCGCGGGGACATGGTGCTCGGCCTGCTGGCCGAGGAGGAGGACGATCCGCGAGCGCGACTGATGTGCGAGGCCGGGCGAACTCTGCATCGCGAGTGGGTGGAGGAAGTGTTCGGCAGCGAGTTGCCGCTCGAACCCACTGAACGGGATCGGATCATCGATGCGCTCGTCGTGGCCACCGACGTATACAGCTGGAAACTGCTCCGGCGCGACCGGAGTTTGCCCGTCGCCGAGGTCCGCAACCGCATGCTGCTGATGATCGACGGCGTACTCACGGTGTCACAGGGCGCCAACGCGGGGGCGGCGCCATGAAGGTTCTGTTCGTCGTGTTCGACGGCGGCGGCAACATTCCGCCGCAGCTGGCGGTCGCCCGGGCGCTGCGCGCCCGCGGTGCCGAGGTCCGTTTCCTCGGTCACCACGGCGTGCGCCAGCGCGTGGAGGCCGACGGGTTCGGATTCGAGACATTCACGCCCGCAACCAATTTCGACCCGACAGTGCAACGGCCGCTGCTTGGCATGATGATCAGCATGACCCGGGTCGCAATGGACCGCCGACTGGGCCGGGAGGCGGTGCAAGCCGCGCACCGGCACCACGCCGACGTTGTGGTGGTCGACGTGATACTGACCGCGGCCATTCACGAAGTTGCGGCACAGGCCTTCCCGACGGTGGTCTTCGGGCACTGTTTTCATCGGACTCTGCAAGACCTCGCCGCCGGTCCGATCGGATGGTTCCTGCGCCTCAAGGGCACCCCGGCGGGCCACCTGGAGCGAACCGGCGCGCTCCAAATCGTCACCGCCCGCGCCGAACTCGACCCGGTGCGCGGCAACCCTGCGGTTCAACATGTCGGCGTTGTCTGGCAAGGCACTCCGATTGCGGCGACCCCTCAGCCGGTGCCCCGGATTCTCGTCAGTCTGAGCACCTGTGCCTACGCGGGTCAGCGTCGCATGCTGCAAAGGATCCTCGACGCCATCGATCCCCTGCCCGTGCGTGCGACGGTAACGGTCGGACCGGCTATCGATTCCTCCGGGCTGCGCGTGCCGGCGAACGCGTCGATGCACGCCTGGCTTGACCATGGCGAGGTTCTGGCAACAGCCTCCCTGGTCGTCGGCCACGGCGGGCACAGCACCGCTATGCGGGCGCTGTCTTTTGGTGTGCCCCTGGTGATCATGCCCGCCAACACTCTGATCGACCAGCGTCGCGTTGGTGCTGCCGTCCAAAGTCTCGGCGCGGGGATTTTGCTGCGCAAGCACGCCGGCGTGCGTCGAATCCGCGCAGCGATCAGCGCGGTGCTGCAGGATTCGGCCTACCGGGAGGCGGCTGGGATGTTCGGTGCGGAGATCCGCCGGGGCGACGGCGCCGAAGTAGCGGCCGCTACGATCAGCCAGTTTGCGACCGCGTCAACGGGTCATGCACTCCGGCAAAGACATTGACAACGTAGGCCTGCGGAGCGCCCGCGCCCGGTAGTGTTCGGGCGGCGTCAATCACCAGCCGTCTCGGCCTCACTGGCGAGCAACGTCTTCAGGGTCTCCCGCAACTCCCCCAGCCGTCGCTCGCCCAGCACTTCGCTCCACCGCTTCTCCAAAGCGACCGCGCTAGAACGCATGACCCGCAGCGCCCGTCGGCCGCGGGCGGTCAACTCGATGATGCGGGCGCGGGCGTCCACCGGGTCGGGCTCCCGGGTGACGTAGCCGTGACGCTCCAAGGCCGCTATCGCCTGGGCCACCGCCTGCCGGCTCACCCTGAGACGGTCGGCGAGATCGGATGCGTGCAATCCGCCCCCCGCCAGCGGCACTAAGGCGACAGCTTGCGCGGGCCGGATTCCGTCGAGGCCGGCCGCGGCGAACGCCGCTCGCAGATGCGGTGCCCCGGCGGCGGTGACCAGGTTCACCAGCGCCGGCACGGTGGGCTGCCACCCGGCGTCGGGTCCGTGTCGCATGCCGATCAGTGTGCCACCCAAAGGTAGATTGACAAGTTACTTGTCAAAATCGCGGATCGGTGCCAGGCTGTGCGCATGCGATGGAAATGGGTCCGGGCCGCGAGTGTTTTTCTGATGCCCGTTCTGGTTTTCGTCCTGGCCGGATGCGTAGGCGGCGGTCACGCGTTGGGAACCCCGGGCTCGCAACAGATCCCGGTGGGGCAATCCACGCAAGGGATCGACTCGGGCGGAGCGAGCAGGACCTTCCACCTTTATCGGCCGCAGGGGCTGGCCGGCGCCGTGCCGCTGGTGGTCATGCTGCACGGCGGCTTTGGCAGCGGCGCGCAGGCCGAGCGTTCCTACCACTGGGATGCCGAAGCCGACAACGGACATTTCCTGGTCGCCTACCCCGACGGCCTCAACCGCGCCTGGAACGCCGGAACCTGTTGCGGCGAGCCCGCACACGTCAACGTCGACGACGTCGGATTCATCGGGGCCATGGTCGGCGCCATCGAGCGGGAGATCCCGATCGATCGCGCGCGAATCTATGTCACCGGCATGTCGAACGGCGCCATGATGGCGCTTCGCCTGGGCTGCCAGTCCGATACTTTCGCGGCGATTGCCCCGGTGGCCGGTACCCTGCTGACCGACTGCTCTGCCGCGCGGCCGGCATCGGTTCTACAGATCCACGGCACCGCCGACGACAGAGTCCCGTACAACGGCGGTCCCGGAAAAGCGCTCGCTATCAACGGATCCCCCCGCGTCGACGGCCCGTCCGCGGAATCTGTTAACGCCACCTGGCGCGCGATCGACGGATGCGCAGCGCCGACCTCAACCACCGCCGCCGACGTGACAACGCAGACGGCGGGCTGCGCCGACGGGCGCACGGTGGAGCTGATTTCGGTGTCGGGGGCCGGCCACCAATGGCCAGGCGGCGAGCCCAGTCCCCTGGCGGAGGGGGTCGCCGGAATTCCGGCGCCGTCGACGGCGCTGGACGCCACGGATACCATCTGGCAATTCTTCAGCCAGAAACATCGGTAGCCAACCCAATCTGTAAAACTTGCCGACGCCGTGATCGAGCTGCTGGGCGGCAACGGGGTCACGGCCGGGGTCGCCAAGGTTCAAGGCGGAAGTCGTTCGGGCACTGACGGTTTCACTCAGCGTCCGGCGCTGGCGGGCCTTATCGCGCGTCGAACATCGCGTCGATGAGCCGATGTAGCACCTGTCCGGTTTCCCGTCGGGTCCGTTTCGGGTCGTCGGCGGTCGCGATGACCATGGCCGCCTCGTCGAGCGCGCCGATCAGCACGTGCGCCAGCGGCCGGACCGGCTGCTCAGCGAGTTGGCCGGCCCGGATCGCCTCGGTGAGCATCTGCTCGGTCATGCCCAGGCTGTACCGCTGCGCGACGTCGCGGAATTCTGCCCAGCCGAGCACGCTCGGCGCATCAAGCAAGATCAACTGGCGCACTTCGGGATCGCCGGAGACGTCGAGCCACGCATCGACCGCGGCACGGACCGCTTCCGCCGGTGTGGTGGCTCCGGACTCGGCCACCACGACGGCCATCCGGGCCATCACATCCTGCTCGACGACCTCGACGACCTCACGGAATAGCGCGGCCTTGTCGGCGAATTGGTGGTACATCGCGCCGCGGGTGACCCCGGCTGCGGTGGCGATCTCCGGCGTCCCCACTTCCGCATAGCCCCGCTGCCCCCACAGCGTGCGGGCAGCGGCAATCAGCGCGTCGCGGGTCGCCGCGGAGCGCTGTTCCTGGGTACGTCTCTTGATTTCCATACAGTCTGTTGGTAACTTACGAACAGACAGCCTGTTTGTAAGTGTATCTCTGAAGTAGGAGTTTGCTATGTCGACGATCGACATTAGTGCCGGAACCATCCATTACGAAGCAACCGGACCCGCGGACGGCAGGCCGGTGGTCTTCGTGCACGGATACATGATGGGCGGGCAATTGTGGCGCCAGGTCAGTGAACGCCTGGCCGCTCGCGGTCTGCGCTGCATCGCCCCGACCTGGCCCCTGGGCGCGCATCCGGAGCCGCTGCGCCGCGGCGCCGACCGGACCATCACCGGCGTCGCCGGCATGGTCGCCGAGGTGCTCGCGGCGCTCGACCTGCAGGACGTGGTGCTGGTCGGCAACGACACCGGCGGCGTCGTCACCCAGCTGGTCGCCGTGCACCATCGCGAGCGGCTGGGTGCGTTGGTGCTCACGAGTTGCGATGCGTTCGAACACTTCCCGCCACCGATCCTCAAGCCGGTCATTCTGGCGGCGAAGACTAAGCCGACCTTCCGGGCCGCGGCTCAGGCCATGCGCCTGCCGGCGGCACGCAAGCGCGCGTTCGACGGGCTTGCGCATAGCAACATCGATCACCTCACCGAGGCATGGGTGCAGCCGGGGCTGGCCGACCCGCGGATCGCCGAAGACCTGCGGCAGTTCACACTCTCGATGCGCACCGAGGTGACGACGACGGTGGCGGCCCGGCTGTACGACTTCGACAAGCCGACGCTCATCGCGTGGTCGGCGGACGACGTGTTCTTCGAGCAGGAAGACGGGGCGCGGCTGGCCGCGACCATTCCCAACGCCCGCCTCGAAGTCATCGCGGGGGCTAGGACCTTTTCCATGGTCGATCAGCCCGACCGGCTCGCCGATCTGCTCTCGACAATCGCGGTGCGCGCCTAGGCATCCCGCGCAGAGAGGCCCGTGCGGGGCTACACGCCAGTAGAGCGGCCGCAATTCGCGAACGTGTATGCACCCCTCCGCAGGTATGTGATGCA
Source organism: Mycobacterium sp. 1165178.9 (assembly GCF_001673555.1). Lineage (GTDB taxonomy): Bacteria > Actinomycetota > Actinomycetes > Mycobacteriales > Mycobacteriaceae > Mycobacterium. Next base: position 6,718 of record NZ_LZMB01000311.1, read on the forward strand.
CCGGCAGTCAACATCTGAGTGTGGTCAGAAGACAACCTCGGGCTTATACAGGTCGAGCCAAGTGGCCACGTCCAGCGCCTGCTCCATCTGGTACCGAGCACCTGTTGGCAGCGTTTCTGGGTCGAGGCTGGTCAGCTCCTCGAGCCTCGAGCGCTCGATCAGACCGAAAAGTGCGTCGCTATCCCCGGCGAGCAGATCCTTGGCTTGGCGCTGGATCTGTGCCCCGTACCTCGGGTCGGCTGTCGACGGGTAGGGAGCTTTGACCCGCTGTACCACCGATTCGGGCAGCAGGTCACGACAGGCGCCGCGCAGCAGGCTCTTCTCCCGCCCATCAAAGGCCTTCAAGGACCACGGCGTGTTGTATACGTACTCCACCAACCGGTGGTCACAAAACGGCACCCGTACCTCTAGCCCCACCGCCATGCTCATCCGGTCCTTGCGGTCCAACAGTATTCGCAGAAACCTCGTCAGATGCAGGTAACTCATAACGCGCATCCGGTGGGTAAAATCGTCCTCACCCTCAACCCTGGCCACCTTGGTCACTGCATCGGTGTAGCGCTCGCGCTTGTACGTTTCCAGGTCGACCGCCGAGCGCAACGGCTGGGTGTACACGTCAGCGGCATTCCCCTTCATCAGTTCCATAGCGGCAAGCCACGGGAAGTCGTCGGTGCGCTGCATGGTGGGGTCGTGGAACTGTGGGTAACCGCCGAAGATCTCGTCGGCCGACTCACCAGACAACGCCACCGTCGAGTGCCTGCGGATCGCCTTGAACAATAGGTACAGCGACGCGTCCAAGTCGCCCCCGCCCGCCGGCAGGTCGCGGGCGACGATCACCGCGCGCCGGATATCCGGATCCGCCAAATCATCGGCGTTGAACACGATTTCGGTGTGCTCGGAGCGAACGTGCTCGCTCACATCGCGCGCGTAGGGGGTGTCCCAGCTCGAGCGCACCCGGTCGGGGGCGAAATTGTCGGCCTGTCCCGCAAAGTCCACCGAGAAGCTCCGTACCGGAACGCTCAAGTGACGCGCAGACAGTGCGGTGACCGAGCTCGAGTCCAGCCCGCCGGAAAGCAATACGCATTTGGGAACATCAGCCACCAGCTGCCGCCGCACAATGTCGTCGAGCAACTCGCGCACCCGCCGAACGGTCGTCTCTTCGTTATCGGTGTGGAGCCGCGACTCCAGCCGCCAATAGGTACGCTCACGGATACCACGCTCGTCGACGGTTACGACCGTGCCGGGCTCGACCTCCCGGATGCCTTTCCAGATGGCCAACCCGGGAGTCTTGATCGGGACGAGCATCTCGCGTAGACCATCGATGTTCACGACGCGCTTGGCCATCGGATTCGCCAAGACGGCCTTCGGTTCGGAACCGAACAGCACCCCGTCCGCTGTCGGATAGATATAGAAGGGCTTGATGCCCATCCGATCGCGGATCATAACCAGCTTGCGGCGCCGCGCATCCCAGATCGCAAATGCGTACATCCCGTTGAGGCGATCAGCCACCGCATCGCCCCACTGCAAATAACCACGCAGCACCACCTCGGTATCACTGGACGTCTTGAAGCGCTCGCCCAGCGCCACCAATTCGTGTCGCAGCTCGATGAAGTTGTAGACCTCGCCGCTGTAGACCATGGCGACATCACCCTGCGGGGTCGAAACTGACATCGGCTGTGCACCACCCGGCAGGTCGATCACCGCGAGACGGCGATGGCCGAGCGCCGCATTGCGCTCTGACCACACCCCCGACGCGTCCGGACCACGGCACGCCATCGTGAGCGTCATCGCATCAAGCACGTCACGTTCACGCCTCAAATCACGCTCGAAAGCAATCCAGCCAGTAATGCCACACACGTTGTCACCCTTCATTTGAGAACCTGCGCCTGAGCGGTCCGCTTCAACTTTCCTTACGCAGATCTAGACACCTGCCAACTCTGGATGTCGGTTGTGTCTTTTACGGACCGACTAGACCTCGGTAGTCGAGGCACCAATGCGAGGCATCGACTTGACGGTCTGGTAAGTGGCTAGGCCTTCCGGCCCAAACTCCCGCCCGATACCGCTTGCTTTGACTCCGCCGAAGGGCGCATCGAGATCGAGAGCGTAATGGTTGATTCCAATGGTTCCTGTGCGCGCGGCGCGGGCGATCTCGGTTGCCCGCGCTTCGTCGCGCGACCACACGGTGCCGGCCAGACCGAAGTCGGAGTCGTTGGCGATTGCGACGGCTTCATCGTCGGAGCGGTAGGGAATTACCGTTACCACGGGTCCAAAGATTTCCTCACGGGCGATGCGAGCCGAGTTGTGCACATCGGCGAACACCGTCGGCGCCACATACCAACCAGTGGACCACCCCGCAGGAACCCCGCCGCCTGCTACCACCGTTGCACCTTCGGCTTTTCCCGTCTCGATGTAATCCAGGACCCGGTCGCGCTGTCGGGCGCTCACCAGGGGGCCGATATCGACGCCCGGGTCGAGCGGATCCCCAATAACCAGCGAGTTCGCCATTTCTCCTAACGCATCGACGACTTCGCTGTAGCGGGAAACCGGCGCGAGTACCCGCGAATTCGCGACGCATATCTGTCCGTTATTGCCGAACGACCAGGTGCGCAGCCCATGCAATGTCGCATTCAGATCGGCGTCGTCGAGAATGATCGCGGCGGATTTGCCGCCGAGTTCCAATGTGACCGGTCGCATGAGCCGACCGCAGGTTTCAGCGATTAGACGACCCACTTCCGTCGAGCCGGTGAAGGACACCTTGTCAACGCCGGGATGGCTAACAAGGTAGGCGCCCACGTCGTCACCGCCGGCAACGACGTTGAGCACACCCGGCGGCAGTCCAACTTCCGCAGCGGCTTCGCCGAACGCCCTTGCGTCCAAGGCCGTTTCCGGTGCGGGCTTCAGAACTACGGTGCAGCCCGCCGCCAACGCGGGAGCCAACTTAACGGCCGCCAGCACCTGCGGGACGTTCCAAGGAACGATGGCGCTGACCACGCCGACCGGCTCGCGGCGCACGATGGTATGCCCGCTTGCGCTAGGCCGGACCTCTTCGATATCGACCTTCTGAATCAGCGTCGCGTAGTAGCGCAGCGCCGCAGCAGGCAGGAGTCCATTACCGTTCCGGGAAAAGGCGATCGGCGCGCCCATCTCGCGGGAACACAGTTCGCTGGTGTGTTCGGCGCGCGCCTCCAGGGCGTCGGCCAGTCGTTCCAGGAGCCTGGCTCGTTCGGTCGCCGGAGTGGTCCTCCAGTCGTGCAACGCCTTCCCGGACGCGGCCACCGCGTGGTCGATATCGGCCTCGCCAGCGCTCGGCCCCTGGCCAAGCAGCCTTTCGGTCGCGGCCTCGAAGACCGGCTCAGCGGAACTGGCAGGGCGGAACTCCCCATCGATGAACAGCTCTGCCGCGTCCTCGCTCACGCGAATCCTTCCCACGAAATCCTCCTTTTGCCGTGGTCAAATCGGCAGCGACATGTCAGCCGACGATGATCAAATTGACTTGACGTCGTTGTCGTCATTGCGGACAACGCGTGACGGTGAACTTGAATGCGGTGTTTATGACTTCAAGTAATCGGATGCGACTTCCACTAACGAGGAGCCCCTTCGCACATCGAATGCGTTGCGGCTCATGGCGGCAACATTAGCTTTGGCGCGAGATCTGGCGGTACATCGCGCCCATCCAGTGGGCGGCATGGTCGCGCGACCTCTTGGAATCGTTGCGGCTCATGGCGGCAACATTAGTTTTTGGCGCGACGCAGTCGGAATGTCATTTGGGAATGGTGCTATGCGACAAGCGCAAAGGCGGTGCTTACCGCAACCACGGTTTGCATGAGATCCGCCGTAGTTTCCGCCGGCTTCGGGCCGCCGGCGGGTACCCGATGCTGCAGTTCTGCGGGAACTGAAGTGGTGGTGGCTTAGGCCCGATAGGGTTGCCGCCATGTCAGATTCGACGTCTCCCCTGCTCGGCAGGCGAGTTCTGGTCACCGGCGGGGCCACCGGCATCGGCGCGGCCGCCGTCGGAGTTCTCACGGCGGCGGGAGCCAAGGTCGCGGCGACCTATCACCAGACACCACCGCCGGACGGCCTCGCGGCCGAGTGGTTACAGTGCGACGTCCGCGAGACGGAGGCAGTCTCGTCGATGGTCGGCGACGCCGCGCAGCGTCTTGGTGGACTCGACGTGCTGGTGAACGCTGCGGGGTTGTGGCAGGCCGGCGTTCCCGGCTACATCGGCGCCGACGATATCTCGTTTCTGTTGGACACCAACATCAAGGCGACCATCCTCACCAACCAGGCCGCCTACGCGGTGATGAAAGGCCAAGACCCCAAGGGGGGTCGCATCATCAACTTCGGGTCCTCGGAAGCCGTGATGGGCAGCCCGATCTCGGCCGTCTACGCCGCGACCAAGGGCGCGGTGCAGGCGTGGACGCGATCGGCCGCCAAAGCCTGGGCCGCCGACAACATCACCGTCAATGCCCTTGCGCCCGCGGTGCAGACGGCGGGTGCCGACCGGCTGCGCGAGTTCCTCGGCCCTGACGCCGCGGCCTTGATCGACCAGCAGATGCAAATGATGATCCCGCTCGGCGGCACGTTGGGCGAGCCCGCCCGCGACGTCGGTCCGATGCTTGTCTTCCTGGCCGGTCCCGGCTCGGCTTTCATCACCGGTCAACTGCTGGCGGTGGACGGCGGCCTGATGATGGTGGGCGGATAGACCCCAACGGACGATGGCGTCAACAACCGACCGCACTCAGCGGCATCAGCTTTCATCGTTGTGTCGTTCGGCCGAACGACCGCCGCGACGCCGGCGGGCAAAGGTGCCCGTACACCGCGATTGTGAGACCTCACGCCGATATTCGCGCGCCCGGTTCCTGAGCAGGATCAGCGACCTGTGCAACTCAAAGAGCATGAGGCAATGATGGCTGTTGGATGCGAACGAAACGGCTATACACGCGGTCCTCGATCGGGAATCCTGGGCGAAATAGGCATGACAACTTCCACAACACGAGGTGGTGCGCGGCCCGCAATCGCGGCCTGGTGGCGACCCACAAGTTACCGCGATTTTGTGGCGCTAGGCCGCCCGCTATCATAAGACGGACCGTCTCGTCTCGTAGAACGGGCGGAGTGAGGGTGAGTCCGAGGGATGGCTGACGACACGATTCAAGCGCTGCTGCGCAAGCGCTTATCCGATCCCCGCATCGCGGTGAAATACCGTGACGCGCAATGGACTTGGAGTCAGTACCTGACGGGCGCCGCCGCGCGGGCCGCCGCCCTGTTGGCCGCCGCCGACCCGCAACGGCCGATGCACATCGGCGCTTTGCTGGGAAACACCCCCGAGATGGTCAGCCAGATGGCCGCGGCCGGGTTGGGCGGCTACGTCCTGTGCGGCCTGAACACCACCCGGCGCGGTGAGGCGCTGGCCGCCGACGTTCGGCGCGCGGACTGTCAGTTTGTCGTCACCGACGCCGAACATCGGCCGCTGCTGGACGGCTTGGATCTCGGGGCAACCCAGATCCTCGACTCCTCGACGCCGCAATGGAGCGAAATCGTCGACACCGCGGGGGAACTGAGACCCCACCGCGAGGTCGCCGCGATGGACGCCTTCATGATGATCTTCACCTCGGGGACGAGCGGAAGCCCCAAGGCGGTGCAGGTATCACACCTCATGGCCACGTTCGCCGGTCTCAACCTGGTCCAGCGCTTCGCCCTCACCGAACAGGACACCTGCTACGTCTCGATGCCGCTGTTTCACTCCAACGCGGTCGTCGCCGGATGGGCGCCGGCGGTGTGCTCCGGCGCCACCATGGTGCCGGCCAAGTTCTCGGCGAGCAACTTTCTCGACGACATCCGCCGCTACGGCGCCACCTACATGAACTATGTCGGCAAGCCGCTGGCCTACATTCTCGCCACCGCGGAACGTGACGATGACGCCGACAATCCCCTGCGGGTCGCCTTCGGTAACGAGGCCAACGACAAGGACATCGACGAGTTCGGCCGCCGCTTCGGTGTGCAGGTCGAGGACGGCTTCGGTTCCACCGAGAATGCCATCATGGTGATCCGTGAAGAGGGCACCCCCAGGGGGTCGATCGGCAAAGGCATGGACGGGATCGCGATCTACAACAGCGACACCATCACCGAATGTGCGGTGGCCCGGTTCGACGCCGACGGGGTGCTCGTCAACGCCGACGAAGCGGTCGGCGAGTTGGTCAACACGACGGGTTCGGGTTTCTTCACCGGCTACTACAACGACCCGGATGCCAATGCCGAACGCATGCGCCACGGCATGTACTGGTCCGGCGACCTGGCCTACCGCGACGCCGACGGCTGGATTTATCTCGCCGGGCGCACAGCCGACTGGATGCGGGTGGACGGCGAGAATCTCACCGCCGCCCCCATCGAGCGGATTCTGTTGCGCCACAGCGCCATCAGCCGGATCGCGGTGTATGCGGTCACGGACGGCCACGTCGGTGATCAGGTGATGGCCGCCATCGTCCTCAACGACGGCCACACCCTTACACCTCGCGAATTCGAAGCGTTCCTGGACGAGCAGCCCGACCTGTCGCCGAAGGCCCGTCCCCGCTACGTCCGCATCGCCGCGGACCTGCCCAGCACCGCCACCCACAAGGTGCTCAAGCGAAAATTGATCGCTCAGGGAACTGACATCGGGGCGGGAGAGGAGCTGTGGGAGCGCGAGCCCCGCGGCAC
>NZ_LZMB01000312.1 GCF_001673555.1 Mycobacterium sp. 1165178.9
CCAAACCGCGAGCGCGGTGGCCGGCTTGCCGCTGGCGCGCGGCGAGGTCGAGCTGCCTGTGCGCGTAGGCGAATCCGACGCGAACCCCTCGACCGAGGTGGGACAGCTCGGCGCGGCCCTAAACCAGATGCTGGACCACATCGCGGCCGCGCTCTCGGCGCGGCAGGCCAGTGAGACGCGGGTTCGCCAATTCGTCGCCGACGCCAGTCACGAGCTGCGCACGCCGCTGGCCGCGATCCGCGGCTACACCGAACTGACCCAACGGATGGGCGACGATCGCGAGGCGGTTGCGCAGGCGATGAGTCGGGTGGCCTCCGAGACCGAGCGGATGACGCGCCTTGTCGAGGACCTGTTGCTGCTGGCCCGGCTGGACTCGGGCCGCCCGCTGGAACGCGAACCGGTGGATCTGTCCCGGTTGGCGGTGGACGCGGTCAGCGACGCTCACGTCGCCGGACCCGACCATCAATGGGAACTCGACCTGCCCGAAGAACCGGTAGTCGTCAGTGGAGACGCGGCTCGGCTACACCAGGTGCTGACGAACCTGCTTGCGAACGCCCGGGTCCACACAGGGGCGGGCACCGTCGTGACGACCAGGTTGAGCACCGAGCCGTCGCACACCGTGCTGCAGGTCATCGACAATGGGCCCGGCATTCCGCCGGCGCTGCAATCCGAGGTCTTCGAACGGTTCGCCCGCGGCGACTCCTCCCGCTCTCGTAAGGGTGGCAGCACCGGACTGGGCCTGGCGATCGCCTCCGCGGTTGTCAAGGCGCACAACGGAAGTATCGCGGTGCACAGCGCGCCGGGCCGCACCGAGTTCACGGTGCGGTTGCCATCCAATGGATGGCAACCGCCCGCTGGCGAACCTTAGGTCAGGAGCAAGTCGCGTCGATTTCGAACGGCTTGTTCACCGGCTGCATCGGGTTTGCCATGTCGACGCCGGTGGCGGTGCCGGTGACCTTGTACGTGTTGCCGTCCTTGGTCGCCGAGGCGTTGCCCTGGCCACCCTGCGCGTACTGAAGCGTCACGCCGTTGACATTGCCGAGCTGGACCGCCTTCACCGCAAGCGGATTGGCGTCGGCGAGTACGACGCTGATCCCGGTCTGGTTCCCACCGACCGCAATGGAGATATTGCCGCCGGCCTTCGTGCAAATCGTGGTGCCCTGGACGTTCTGGTCCTTGCCGTCGATCGTGACCTTCGACGAGTTGTTGCCGCCGGCCGACACGGAGCCTCCCGGCACCGACGTCGAAACGCCATTTGATTTATTGCTCGAACAGCCGGAAATGCCCGCGGCAAGAATTGCCGCACCGGCCACCGCGACGGTCAGTCCACGCTTCACCTGTTCTCCTTTGCCCGAAAGTTGCGGTCCTCGGCATTGAGGGCCGTCTGGGCAGTATGCGGGTTAACTGGGCCGGGAATCCAGAACCCGAAGAAATTGTTGCTGTGTTCATTAATTGGACGACGAAACGTCGTCGGAACCGCCTTGGGGATGGCGCCTTGGTGGGAAGGTAAGACGGTGGACCACAAACTCCCCACCGCAGTCATCGAATCGGCCCATCGCGACCATGTTCTGCCCTTTCATGATGAGACGGATTTCGCCAACGCCGACCGTGGATTCATTGCCGCGCTTTCCCCGTGTGTGATCAAAGCGGCCGACGGACGGGTGGTGTGGGACAACGACGCGTACTCGTTCTTGGATGGCCCCGCCCCGGCATCGGTTCATCCCAGCCTCTGGCGACAGTCGACGCTGACCGCCAAGCAGGGTTTGTACGAAGTGGTTCCCGGCATCTATCAGGTCCGCGGTTTAGACATCTCGAACATCACCTTCGTCGAGGGCGACGACGGCATCATCGTCATCGACCCACTGATCTCCACGGAGGTCGCCGCCGCGGCGCTGGGCCTGTATCGCGCCCATCGCGGCGGCGACCGCCCGGTGGTCGCGGTGATCTACACCCACAGCCACGTCGACCACTTCGGCGGCGTGCTGGGCGTCACCTCGCAGGCCGACGTCGACAGCGGCGCGGTAGCGGTGCTCGCCCCGGAAGGGCTTACCGCGCATGCGGTTCAAGAGAACGTTTACGCCGGCCCGGCAATGCTGCGACGCGCCACCTACATGTACGGCATGCTGCTCGAGCGCGGGCCGCGCGGCCATGTGGGGTGCGGGCTCGGCCAGGCCGGATCCACCGGCGAAGTCGCACTCATCGTCCCGACCGTCGACATCCGCACCACCGGTGAGACACACATGATCGACGGGGTGGAGATCGAATTCCAGATGGCGCCTGGCACCGAGGCGCCCGCCGAAATGCATTTCTACTTCCCCGGTTTTCGCGCCCTGTGCATGGCCGAGAACGCCACCCACAACCTGCACAACCTGCTGACCCTGCGCGGCGCGGTGGTGCGTGACCCACACGCGTGGTCGGGCTACCTCACCGAGGCCATCGACTCGTTCGCCGACCGCGCAGATGTGGTATTCGCGTCCCACCATTGGCCCACGTGGGGCCGGGAGGGCATCGTGGAATTCCTTTCGCTGCAACGCGATCTGTACGCATACTTGCACGACCAGACTCTGCGGCTGCTCAACCAGGGGTATACGGGTGCCGAGATCGCCGAGATGTTCCAGCTGCCGCCGGCGCTCGAGCGGGCCTGGCACGCCCGCGGGTACTACGGGTCGGTCAGCCACAACGTGAAGGCGGTATACCAGCGTTACATGGGGTGGTTCGACGGCAACCCGGCCCGGCTGTGGCCGCACCCGCCGGAGGCCCTCGCCCCCCGCTACGTCGGCGCCATGGGCGGCATCGACCGGGTCGTCGAGCTTGCCCGCGCGGCATTCGAGTCCGGTGACTTCCGCTGGGCAGCAACGTTGCTGGATCACGCCGTGTTCACCGACAGCCAGCATGCCGCCGCGCGCGCGCTGCACGCCGACACGCTCGAGCAGCTGGCCTACGGCGCCGAGAACGCCACCTGGCGCAATTTCTTCATGAGCGGGGCGGCCGAACTGCGCGACGGCAATTTCGGCACCGCGGGGCAAGTCATCTCACCGACAATGCTTTCGCAGCTGACGCCGGAGCAGATCTTCGACGGCCTCGCCATCCGGGTCAACGGCCCGCGCAGCTGGGACCTCGACATCACCATCGACGTCACCTTGGGTGACGGGGGCGCCACCTACCGGCTCAGCCTGCGTAACGGCGTGCTCGTCTACCGGCGGGCCTCCGCCGAGCCGGCCACGGCGACCGTTACGGTCAAGGCGGACAACCAGTTCCGGCTGCTGACGGCAACCATGGGCGACCTCGCCTCGCCCGGGCTGGAAATCTCGGGCGACCAGGCGGGGCTGCAGGCCTTGCTCGGCGCGCTCGACCAGCCAGACCCGAATTTCAACATCGTCACGCCGTGAGACCCGAGAGCTGTCACGCGACGTCGATCACCACCTTGCCCAGCACCTTGCGGTCGGCCACATGCCGCAAAGCCGCGGCCGTCTCGGAGAGCGGGAATCGCGCGCCGATGTACGGCCGCACTGTGCCGTCGGCGAACATTCGCGCCAACTCCTTGAGGTCGCGCACGGCGTCGTCGGGCCGGTCGGTCATGAAGGTGCGGATCTCCATCCCCCGCACGCAGATGTCTTTGAGCAGAATGAGATTCAACGGAATCGCCGGGATGGTGCCAGCGGCGTAGCCCAGCGTGACGAACGTGCCGCCACGCGCGAGCCCGCGCAGCGCCGGCTCCGAGTATGATCCACCCACCGGGTCCAGCACCACGCGGGCGCTGTCGCCGGTGAGCTCACGGATCCGCGCTTTGAGGTCTTCCCGGTCGTAGTCCACGGTCGCCTCGGCGCCGCGCTGCCGGCACAGCTCGAGTTTTTCCGGGCTCGACGCCGCGGCCAGCACCCGGGCCCCCATCGCGACCGCCAGGTCGACCGCGGCCAGCCCCACGCCGCCCGCGGCCCCGAGCACGACCACCCAATCTCTCTGTGTGACAGCGGCCGTCGAGCGCAAAGCGTGGTAGGCGGTGCGGTAGGTGACGCCGAACGCCGCGGCCGAGGCAAAGTCGGCGTCGTCGGGCACGAGCTCGGCCTGACTCGCGTCGAGCAGCGCCTGTTCGGCGAACGCCCCGAACGTAGTTCCGGAGACCCGCTGTCCGGGAGTGAACGGTGCGCCGTCACCCGCGGCGATGACCTCGCCGGCGATCTCATTGCCCGGTATGAACGGCGGCGGGATTTTCACCTGATACTTGCCGGCGATGAACAGTACGTCGGGGAAGTTGACCGCGGCGGCGCGGACTCGCACCAGCAGTTGGCCCGGGGCCGCAACGGGATCGGGCACGTCGTCGATCACCAGGTCCTCGGGCGTGCCGTAGGAACGGCAGATCACCGCGCGCATCAAATGGCCCCCAATCCACGTAAGCAGAACCGCACCACGTGTGCGATGTCGTCGGCGTCGGGCGCCGTGGCCGAACCCACATAGCGGCGCATGGTTGCGGCGGTGCAGTTGAACACCGCCTCGACATCGCGCTCTACGTCGGTACTGCCCAGCGCCGCAACCGGTTCCACGAGCAGCGCCCGAAGCGGCCGCATCATCTCCTGATCGGCCGCGCGCCAATTGGTGGCGGCCGACATCTGGCCGGCCGCCGCGCGGGTCGTGCTGATCAGATGCGGGTCGGCCACCTGTGCCAGCGTGCCCTCGATCCACCGCACGACTTTGTCGCGCGGCTCGGATTCCTTGGCCATCTGGTGCTCGAGGTAGGACACCACGATGCCCACTCCGCGCTCCATGACGGCCAGGATCAGATCGTCCTTGCCGGCGAAATAACGGTAGAACGCCTTGTTCGACGAACCCGCCTCGGCGACGATATCGGTGACCCGGGGCGCGTCGGGAGCGACGCGTTCCATGACGCGCACCGCGGCGGCCAGGATGCGTTCCACCTCTTCGGTAGCCTCCCGCTGGCGGTCATCGAGTGCCCGCTCGACCGCGGCGGTCACTCGATCAGAGGTCAACGAGCTCACCGTATTTGGCGCGCGCGGCCGCGCGCCGAACATCGAGCATCTCGCTGGGCCAGTCACCTTCCTCGGCCTCGTAACCCTTGAGCAGCATCCGCGCCAGGTTGACCTTGTGGGCCTCGGTCGGCCCGTCGGCCAGCCCCAGCGCGATGCCACCCAGCAGGACGTTGACCAGTGGCAGCTGGTCGGTGAGTCCCAATGCGCCGTGCACCTGAATGGCGCGCAGTGCAATGGATTTCAGCACCTGCGACGCCAGGATCTTGCAGGCCGCGATCTCGGCCCGCGCGGCCCGTTCGTCGCCGTTATCGATCAGCCACGCGGCGTGCAGCACCGTCAGCCGGAACGGGATCAGCTCGGTGTAGGAGTCGGCGACGAACTCCTGCACCAGTTGTTTGTCGGCCAGCAGACTGCCCTGGGTGAAGCGGCTTTTCGCGCGGCGCGACATGATCTCGACGGCGCGTTGCGCCATCCCGATCGAGCGCATTGCGTGATGCAGGCGCCCGCCGGCCAGCCGCGTCTGCAATATCAAGAAGCCCTGGCCGGGCTCGCCGAGCAACGCGTCGGAGGGTACTCGGACGTCGTTGTACTGCACCAGCGAATGGCCCGGCTCGTGCGGGTCGGCCCCGACCAGGTGGTGATTGGCTTCCAAGACCAGTCCGTCGGTGCCGGCGGGGATCAGGAACGTCGACGCGCCGGTATGGACCGGTACGTCGGGATCGGTGATCGCGACGACAATGAAGAAGGAGGCGACGGAGGCGTTGGAGGAGAAGTACTTTCGCCCGGTGATGACCCAGTCATCGCCGTCACGGACAGCACGGGTGGTGAAGACCCGCGGATCCGCACCACCCTGGGGCTCGGTCATGGAGAAGCACGAGAAGATCTCGCCGGACAGCAGTCCCGCCAGATAGCGGTCCTTTTGTTCCTGGGTGCCGAAGCGGGCGATGATCTCGGCGTTGCCGGTGTCGGGCGCTTGCGTTCCGAACACGATCGGCGCCCACGGGCTGCGACCCAAGATCTCGTTGATCAACGTCAGCTTGACCGCACCGAATCCCTGCCCACCCAGCTCCGGCCCCAGATGCGGTGCCCACAAACCCTTGTCGCGCACCCGCTGCTTGAGCGGGTCGACGATGCGGCGCCGCTCGTCGTTCAGTGGCAGGAACTCGCAGCCTGGAAACAGCACCTCGAGCGGTTCCACCTCGTCGCGAACGAACCCGCGGATCCACTCGAGCTTCTCCTCGAACTCCGGCTCGGTAGAAAAGTCCCAGGACATTCGAACACTCCTCTCGTTGGTGGCGGCCCGCTGCGCCCGGCTCACGTCAGGGGATTCCGCCGTCGGCTCGCAGGATCGAGCCGGTGGTGAAGCTGGACGCGTCGGACGCCAGAAACAGTGCCGCGCCGACGATTTCGCCGGGGTCGCCCGCCCGCTGCAGCGAAAGATGCTTGAACGGATTCTGTTCGGCCGCATCGAGATTCCAGGCCTTGCTCACGTCGGTGAGAAACGGACCGGCCATCAGTGTGTTGACCCGCACCGCCGGGCCGAACGCCTTCGCCAACGCTTCGGTCATGGCATTGAGACCGGCCTTGGACGCGGCATAGGGGATGATGTCGGGCGTCGGCCGCAGCGATCCGGCCGTGCTGACGTTGATGATCGAGCCCCGGCCGGCCGCCACCATGCGCTCACCTATCAACGCCGACAACCGGAACGGACCCTTGAGATTGAGGTTGACCACGGCGTCGAACAGCTTCTCGGTCACGTCGGTGAGCTTGTCGTAGAGAGGCGACATGCCCGCGTTGTTGATCAGCGTGTCGACCCTGCCGAACCGTTCGTAGGTCGCGTCGACCAAACCGTCGAGCTGATCCCAGCGCCCGACGTGCACCTGATACGGCATGGCGGTACGGCCGGTCGCGGCCTCGACCTCCTTGGCGGTGGAGACGCAGTTGTCCATGTTGCGGCTTGCGATCACCACGTCCGCGCCGCAGTGCGCCGCACCGAACGCCATCTCGCGACCCAGGCCGCGGCTGCCGCCGGTGATCAGGACGACCCGGTCGGTGAGGTCGAAAAGCTGTTCGGTATAACTCATTTCAGGACCTCTTGTTAGATCGGGCGAGCTCGGCCGCGGTGGCGATCAGCTGCAGGATCATCGGACCGAACGCGTCGGTGATCTTCGGGTCGACCTTGCCGGTGCGCACGCCGGCCGCATACGTCTTTTCCAGGACGATGCCGAGCTTCCAGTTGGCCAGCACCAGGTAGTAGTCGATGTTTTCGGTGGACAGCCCGCTGACGTTTTCGTAGTGCTCCAGCAGCTCGCTGCGCGTGGGCATGCCGCGCATGTCGAGATAAAACCCGTCTTCGCGCGGCTTTTCGCCGTCGTAGCCCAGTAGGCACCACGCCAGGTCGAGCAACGGGTCACCGACCGTGGTCATCTCCCAGTCCACGATCGCGGCCAGGCGCGCGGGCTGTCCGTGCGCGAACATCACGTTGGCGAACTGATAGTCGCCGTGCATGATGCCCGCCCGGTAGTGCGCCGGACGGTTGCGGCGCAGCCAGTCGGACGCCACGTCGAGACCCGGCAGTTCGCGGACCTTGTAGGCGTCCAGAAACGCCAGCCACCGATCGACCTGCCGCTCGTGGAATCCGTCGGGGCGGCCGAAGCCTTCGAGTCCTTGCTTGCGCCAATCCACCCGGCCCAGCCTGGCCGCGCCGTCGACCAATTGGAAGGCCAGGCCGCGCCGGGCCTCGAAGTCCGTGTCGAACGGGGATTGCCACCCGCCGTCCATCGGGCTCCAGCCTTCGATGGCCTGCATGACGTAGAACGGCATCCCGAGCACGTCGCCGGTGTCGTCGGCCGCGATCAGCGCCGCGTGCGGGACGTCGGTGCCGGACAGCGCCCGAACCAGGCGGATCTCCCGCAGCAGGCCGTCGATGCGCGCGGCGTCGGCCTGGGCGCCGGGCATCCGCAACACCATCCGCTGGCCACCGCGCTCGATCAGATACAGGGTGTTCTGTGAACCGCCCTTCAGCTGGGTCAGCCGTGGCTGTTCCCCACCCCCGGGTGCGTGATTGGCATCCAGCCACCGACCGAGCACGCTCGCGTCGAGTCCCGATTCACCCACGTGAGTCACCGCCCCGCCATCGCTGCACACCAAAATCTCCGTACGGAGAATAGCATTCTCCGTACTCGCCGCGGCACCTTCGGATCAGTCCGGCTTGTGCGCGCTCAGCAGGAACCCGGGCGCCATGAAGTGGCCCTCGTCGTCGTGGTCCAGATGCGCCAGCGGATTGTCCGGCGACCCGGCTGCGTCGTCTGTGCCGTACACCTTCGCCGCGCGAACGTCGTCGACCCGCCACACCGTCGCGACGGCATCGTGCAGTTCGTTTTCGGTGAAGCCGGGCGGGCCCGGCCGGTTCGAATGGGCGTCGTCCAGTGCTCCGGCGGCGAAGGCCAGGATGTACAGCGACGCTCCCGGCGCCGCGGCGCGAAAGATGGACTGCACATAGTCCTGGCGCCGGTCGGGCGGCAGCGCATGGAACAGCCCGCTGTCCAGGATGGTCAAGAAGCGGCCGTCATAGCCACTGAAGCTGGTGACGTCGGCCTGGGCGAACCTCGCCGTGGTGAGCCCTTGCTCGGCGGCCGCGGCGGTGGCCGCTTGAATCGCCGTCGCGCTGGCATCCAGGCCGACAACGGTGTAGCCGAGCGCGGCGAGCGTCAGCGAGAGCGCGGCGTGGCCACAGCCGGAATCCAGCACCTCGCTGCGAATCTTGCCTTGATCGATGAGCAGCGCCAGCTCCGGCTGCGGCCGGCCGATACTCCACGGGGGCGGGGCGGCTTGCCGGTACGCGGCGTCCCAATCCCTCTCCGGTTCGGTCATTCGTCCTCCTCGGCACTAGAGCGCAATGAGCTGGGTACAGCGATGTCATTGTGCACGCCCTGAACGCTGGACTGCGGGCGATGAGAGACTTCGGACCGGCAAACCTTTCGACAAGACGGGAAGACATATGCAAGTGCTTCTGGTCCGGCACGCGCTGCCGCTGCGCAGCGAACACGGTCAAGGCTCCGACCCGGACCTGTCGGAGGAAGGACTCGCCCAGATCGAGCGACTCCCCAAGGCGCTAGCCAGGTTTCCCATTTCCCGCGTGGTGAGTAGTCCGCAGCGCCGGGCCATCCAGACCGCCGAACCGGTCGCGGCGGATCGCGGGCTGACCGTCGAGATCGACGACCGCTTCGCCGAATATGACCGCGACCTGCCGGTGTACATCCCTGTCGAGCAGATCCGCGCGGAGATGCCCGAAGAATGGGCGCGACTGGCGCAGGGGCATCTGCCCAGCGCTGTCGACGAGGACGCTTTTCGTGACAGGGTGCGCGCCGCGGTCGACGACCTCGTCGCCGCCGCCGACCCGGACGACACCGTCGCGGTGTTCAGCCATGGCGGGGTCATCAACGTCGCGCTGCACGAAATCCTCGGCACCGCCCGACTGCTGTCCTTTCCGGTCGACTACGCGTCGGTCACTCGGCTGTTGTTCTCTCGGTCCGGTCAAGCGACGGTCGCCGCGGTCAACACCACCGAACACGTCTGGGACCTGTTGCCGCGAAACCAAAGGATGCTCGACGACGACGCGAGCCGTGGCGCAGGGTGAGCGAAAGACCGGCAAATTGCAGGTGGTGCACCGGGTCGAGCGCAGCGATGGTAGACAAGTTCGGTGACTTCAGCTGACCAACTCGAGGGGCTCGACCTGGCCTCGCTGGACTCCTACCTGCGTTCACTCGGGATCGGGCGCGACGGCGAGTTACGCGCGGACTTCATCTCCGGTGGGCGCTCCAATCTGACGTTCCGTGTTTACGACGACAGCACCAGTTGGCTGGTGCGACGACCGCCGCTGCACGGGTTGACGCCGTCGGCGCATGACATGGCCCGCGAGTACCGCGTCGTTGCGGCGCTGCAGGACACGCCGGTTCCGGTGGCGCGCACGATCGCGCTTTGCGAGGACGATTCGGTGCTGGGCGCCCCCTTCCAGATCGTCGACTTCGTCGATGGTCAGGTGGTGCGCCGTCGCGCTCAACTCGAATCGTTCAGTCACACCGTCATCGGCGGCTGCGTCGACTCGTTGATCCGGGTGCTTGTGGACCTGCACAATGTCGACCCCAGCGCCGTCGGCTTGGCCGATTTCGGCAAGCCCAGCGGTTATCTGGAGCGTCAGGTGCGCCGATGGGGCTCGCAGTGGTCGCTGGTGCGACTGCCCGAGGATCGGCGCGATGCCGATGTAGAACGGCTGCATTCCGGTCTGGGCGAAGCCATTCCGCAGCAGAGCCGTACGTCGATCGTGCACGGCGATTACCGGATCGATAACACGATCCTGGACGCGGACGACCCGACGAAGGTGCGTGCTGTTGTCGACTGGGAGCTCTCCACGCTGGGCGACCCGCTATCCGACGCGGCCCTGATGTGCGTGTACCGCGACCCCGCCCTGGATTTGATCGTCAATGCGCAGGCCGCATGGACGTCGCCCTTGCTGCCGACGGCCGACGAACTGGCCGACCGGTATTCGTTGGTGGCGGGTATACCGCTGGCGCACTGGGAGTTCTACATGGCGTTGGCATACTTCAAGCTCGCCATCATCGCCGCGGGCATTGACTTTCGCCGGCGGATGTCGGATCAGGCCCGAGGCGCGGACTCCGACCACACACCGGAGGTGGTGGCGCCACTGATCTCACGGGGTCTGGCCGAACTCGCCAAGCTGCCCGGCTAGCGCGGGACGGCTGCGTGGCTTTTCTTCGCCGCGCGGCGAAGCTGCAAAATTCGTGCGGTCCCGGCCGCAACGGTGATCAGGCCGCCGACCACGGCGGCCAGCAGGATCGCCACACCTAACGGCAGGCTCCAGTGCCAGCCCAAGAACTTGAAGTCTGTCGGCGACGTGTTCTGGGTGATGAAGATCAGCAACAGGATCAGGATTACGAATCCGGCGACCAGGGACGACCACAGCGCTCCGGCGCGGGTGAAGCCGATGCCAGGCTCCACAGTCGGTGCGCCCGTCTTGGCCGCAGGATCGGGCTTGGGTGGTGGCTGGCCAGGCGAGGCAGGGGTTTGGCTGCTCATAGTGCCATCTTTGCCCCATCCGGAGCAGAATGAAACCGATTCACCGCAACCGGTCCTCGGGGACCGGCATCCGCGCCGTTCGGACGTTAGGGTCGGCGGTATGACGGCACTGCCGCGACGACGGGGCGCGATCATGCGGGCGGCGGCCCTGGTCATAGTGATGTCCATCGTTGCGGCGTGCAGCAATTCCGATCCATTGGGAGCGCAGGTTCGCAGCCCCAACTCCATCGTCATCGGCTCCGGCGACTTTCCGGAATCGCAGATCATCGCCGAAATCTACGCACAAGCGTTGCAGGCCAATGGTTTCGAAGTGGGAAAGCGGATGGGCATCGGCAGTCGTGAGACGTATATCCCCGCGCTCAAAGACCATTCCATTGACCTGGTGCCGGAATACATCGGCAATCTGCTGCTCTACGTCTCGCCACAGTCCGACGCCACCACATTGGATGCCGTCGAGCGGGAGCTCGACCAGCGCCTGCCCGATGGGCTGACGATTCTGACGCCCGCCCCGGCCGCCGACACCGATACGGTCACCGTGACCGGGCAAACCGCGAACTCCTGGAATCTCAAGGCGATCGCCGATTTGGCCGCCCATTCGGCCGACGTGCGGTTCGGGGCACCCTCGGCCTTCGCGACCCGGCCGGCGGGCCTGCCGGGGCTGCGGCAGAAGTATGGACTCGACATCAGGCCGGGCAACTTCATCGCCATCGACGACGGCGGTGGCGCGGTCACCGTGCGGGCGTTGGTAGAGGAAAGGGTCAACGCCGCCAATATCTTCACCACATCGCCGGCCATACCGCAGAACCATTTGATTGTCCTCGACGACCCCGAACACAATTTCGTGGCCGGAAACATTGTGCCACTTCTTAACACGCAGAAAAGGTCCGACCGACTCAAGGTCGTTCTCGACGCGGTCTCAGCGAAACTGACCACCTCCGGTGTCGCCGGGCTCAACGCCGCGGTGTCGGGGAACTCGGGCATCGATCCCGACGAGGCCGCGCGAAACTGGGTACAGGACAACGGTTTCAACCACCCGATCGGAGGGTGACTTGATCATCTTCGACAACGTCAGTAAGGCCTTCGTCGACGGCACCACCGCCGTCAACCAGCTCAGCCTGACCGTCCCCAACGGCAAACTGACCGTATTCGTCGGGTCCTCGGGCAGCGGCAAGACCACGGCGCTGCGCATGATCAACCGGATGATCGAACCCACCTCGGGCAACATCACAATCGACGGCGTCGATGTTTCCAGCCGCGACCCGGTGAAGCTGCGCCTCGGAATCGGATACGTCATCCAGCACGCCGGACTGATGCCGCACCAACGCGTAATCGACAACGTGGCAACGGTTCCCGTCTTACGGGGCCAATCACGCCGGGCCGCCCGCCAGGCGGCCTACGCGGTGCTCGAACGGGTGGGGCTGGACGCCAAACTCGCGGCCCGCTACCCCGCGCAGCTCTCCGGCGGCGAGCAACAACGGGTCGGCGTGGCGCGAGCGCTGGCCGCCGACCCGCCGATCCTATTGATGGATGAGCCGTTCTCCGCCGTCGATCCGGTGGTTCGCCACGACCTGCAGAACGAAATACTGCGCCTGCAGGGCGAAATGCACAAGACGATCGTCTTCGTCACCCACGACATCGATGAGGCGCTGCGGCTCGGCGAACGGGTGGCGGTGT
This sequence comes from Mycobacterium sp. 1165178.9, assembly GCF_001673555.1. Classification (GTDB taxonomy): domain Bacteria; phylum Actinomycetota; class Actinomycetes; order Mycobacteriales; family Mycobacteriaceae; genus Mycobacterium. The sequence continues at coordinate 12,756 of NZ_LZMB01000312.1, forward strand.
TCAAGGGCGGTTCGTTGCAACAGTACGACGAGCCTGGCCGGCTGCTGTCGCGGCCGGCCAATGATTTCGTGTCCCGGTTCATCGGCCTGGGCCGCGGCTATCGATGGTTGCAACTCCTCGACGCGGCCGGTCTGCCGTTGCACGACGTCGAACGAATCACGGCCGACGAGCTCTCCGAGACAAAGCTTTCCGACCGTTGGGCGATCGTCGTCGACGATGCCGGCGCGCCCCTCGGCTGGATCGACGACGAGGGGCTGCGCCGCCACCGCGACGATGTGTCGTTGTCCGAAACCATGAGCGGGCTCGGATCGCTGTTTCGGCCGCAGGGCAATCTGAGCCAGGCGCTGGATTCGGCGCTGTCGTCGCCGTCGGGTATCGGCGTCGCCGTCGACGACGCCGGCAGGGTGATCGGCGGTGTGCTGGCCGCCGACGTGTTGGCCGCGGTCCAGACCCAGCGGCTGGGTGCGGCGCAAGATCAAGGGACTTAGCCGATGCACTATCTGCTGACCCATCTTGACGACGCCTGGGCGCTGACCACGGTCCATCTGTGGCTGGCGTTGGTGCCGGTGCTGTTCGGGTTGGCGATCGCGCTGCCGCTGGGCATGCTGGTGCAGCGCACGCGAATCGCCCGTCGGCTGACCACGGCGGCCGCCAGCGTCGTGTTCACCATTCCATCGCTGGCCCTGTTCGTGGTGTTGCCGATGCTGATCGGGACCCGCATCCTCGACGAGGCCAACGTCATGGTGGCGTTGACCGCCTACACCGCCGCCCTGCTGGTGCGCGCGGTGCTCGAGGCGCTGGACGCGGTGCCCGCCCAAGTGCGCGACGCCGCCACCGCGGTCGGCTATCCGCCGATCACGCGAATACTGAAAGTCGAACTGCCGCTTTCGATTCCGGTACTCGTCGCCGGTTTGCGGGTGGTGGTGGTCACCAATATCGCGATGGTTTCGGTCGGTTCGGTGATCGGCATCGGCGGCCTGGGCAGCTGGTTCACCCAGGGGTACCAGACCAACAAGAGCGATCAAATCCTGGCCGGCATCATCGTGCTGTTCCTGTTGGCGGTGGTCATCGACGTGCTGATCGTGGTGGCCGGCCGGCTGGCCACACCGTGGGCGCACGATACCCGCGGCACCGGCCGCCGCTCGGTCGTGGCGCCCGTGGTGGGGGGTGCGCGGTGAACTTCGTCGAGCGGGCGATCTCCTACGTGCTGACCGCCGACAACTGGACCGGCCCGGTGGGGCTCGCGGCCCGCATCCTGGAGCATCTCGAGTACACCGCCCTAGCGGTGGCGGCCTCGGCGCTCATCGCGATTCCGGTCGGATTGATCATCGGCCACACCGGCCGCGGCACCTTGCTGGTGGTCGGCGCCGTCAATGGCTTGCGCTCCCTGCCGACGCTGGGCGTGCTGCTGTTCGGGACGCTGCTGTTCGGGTTGGGGCTGGGTCCGTCGTTGGTGGCGCTGATGCTGCTGGGTGTGCCGGCATTGTTGGCCGGCTCCTATGCCGGGATCGCCAATGTGGAGCCGACGGTCGTCGACGCCGCGCGGGCGATGGGTATGACCGAGGCCCAAGTGCTGATGCGCGTCGAAGTGCCGAATGCGTTGCCGTTGATCCTCGGTGGGCTACGCAACGCGACCCTGCAGGTGGTCGCCACCGCGACGGTAGCCGCCTACGCCAGCCTCGGTGGTCTGGGCAGATACCTGATCGACGGGATCAAAGAACGTGAGTTTCATCTCGCCCTTGTCGGGGCGCTGATGGTGGCCGCGTTGGCGCTGGTGCTCGACGGACTGCTGGCGCTGGCGGTGTGGATTTCGGCGCCGGGCACCGGGCGGTTGCGGCGAACATACCGGGCACTTCCCCAGCGGCTGGCGCGCACGTCTTACGGTAGATGAGTGAACGCAGCCTCCTCTGATCCGTCTCGCCGCGTGTGGCAGGCGATGCTCACCTGGCGCGCACAGGATGCTCCCCGGATGGAATCCGTACGACTTCAGGTGTCCGGCAAGAGAATCAAGGCCAATGGCCGCATCATTGCCGCCGCCACCGATACCCACCCGGCGTTCGGCGCCTATTACGACCTGCTGACCGATGAGACCGGCGCCACCAAGCGGCTCGGCATGACCGTGACCCTGGCCGAGCGTGAGCGCGTCTTTTCCTTCGCCCGCGACGAAGAGAACATGTGGCTGGTCACCGACCATCAGGGCGAGCATCGCGCGGCATACAACGGTGCGCTCGACGTCGACGTGGAGTTCAGCCCGTTCTTCAATGCGCTGCCCATCCGGCGGCTCGGGTTATATCGGCGAGCCGCCTCGGTCACGCTGCCCGTGGTCTACGTGAACCTGCCGGACATGTCCATCACGGCGGATACCGTGAGCTACAGCAGCACCGGTGGTCTGGGCGAGATCAAGTTGCGTTCGCCGATCTCCGACACCACGGTGAGCGTCGACGACGAAGGCTTCATCGTCGACTATCCAGGCTTGGCAGAGCGGATCTGATAACCCCGCCGGCCCGGCCCGCGGCGGCCAGTTCCTGACGCCAATTCTCCGCCCCGACGATGACGTGGAAGATGTCGGAGCGCGGGAAGTTGTCGTAACGCGTTCGCGCGGCATGGCCGGCCACGATGATGTCGGCGACCGAGTTATGGGACGCGAGCGATGTGCGGGCGCGCTTCAGCAGTTCGATCGCGCGGTCGGCCGCGGGCACCAGCTGGTCGGAGTTGCCTTCACACATCGCCCGGACCAGATCCGGGGCGGTGGCCGCCACCCGAGTCCCGTCGCGGAATGACCCGGCGGCCAATGCGAATGCCAGCGGGACGTCTCCCGCCACGACGGCCAGCGTCTCGGCGAGCAGATGGGGCAGATGCGAGATAGCCGCCGCGGCGGCGTCGTGTTCGTCGGACCTGGCCGGTACGACCACCGCGCCGCAGTCCAGCGCCAACGTCATCACCGTCGACCAGACCGAGGGATCGACATGATCGTCGACGCTGACCACCCACGGGGCGCCGGTGAACAATCCGGCGTAGCCGGCGGTCCATCCCGAATGCGCCGTGCCCGCCATCGGGTGGCCCCCGACGAACCGTTCCAGCAGGCCGGCCGCGACGACTTGATCGAGCACCGCTTGCTTGACGCTGGTGACGTCGGTCAATGCACACGCCGGGGCCGTCTCTTTGATGTGGGCAAGCATGCCCGCCATCGCCGGCATCGGCACGGCCAGCACGATCAACGCCCCGGAGTCGGCGGCGCGAGTCAGGGTCGCGATCAGATCGGTGTCGGCGTCGAAGCCGTCGGCTGTCGCGGCCTGCGCGCCCTCCACCGAACGGTTGTAGCCGAACACCTCGCGGCCGGCCGCCGTTGCGGCCCGCATTATCGAGCCACCGATCAGCCCCAGCCCGAGCACACACACCGGTGTCTTAGAAGGAGTGCTCGCCACATTCCAAGGTTGGCACATCCGGCTGGGAACGGCGCCGTCAGATCTCGCGGCTACCAGGCGCCATCTGGTCAGGGGCCTGGTCAGGGACTACCGTAAGCGGCCATGGGAGCACAACGGGCCTCCGCCCAGCGCGTGTCCGCCGACACTCCGGACGGTTTCGGTGTCGCGGTGGTGCGTGAAGAGGGGCAGTGGCGCTGCGCTCCGATGGCTCGTAAGTCGCTGTTGAGCCTGTCGGCCGCGGAGACGGAGCTGCGTGAATTGCGTAGTTCCGGGGCGGTCTTCGGCCTACTCGACGTGGACGACGAATTCTTTGTCATCGTGCGGCCGGCGCCGTCGGGGACGCGGTTGTTGCTTTCCGATGCCACCGCAGCGCTGGACTATGACATCGCCGCGGAAGTGCTCGACAAGTTGGACGCCGACATCGATCCGGAGGATCTCGAGGACTCGGATCCTTTCGAAGAGGGCGACTTAGGGTTGCTGTCCGACGTCGGGCTGCCCGAGGCGGTGCTGGGGGTCATCCTCGACGAGACCGATCTGTACGCCGACGAGCAGTTGGGCCGGATTGCCCGCGAGATGGGCTTCGCCGATCAGTTGTCGGCGGTGATCGACCGCCTCGGTCGGTGATCGCAAGCGCGGCGGGTCGCCACCGCTGATGGAGCCGGGCGCGGCGGGTCGCCGCCATCAGGACCGGTCGGTGGTTAGTGACGAGGACCTGATTCGCTCCGCACTATCGATTGCCGCGACGGCGGGTCCGCGTGACGTGCCCATCGGGGCGGTGGTTGAGCCGCCGATCGCGGACCACGTCCCACAACGACCCGACCGCTCCGGTCTTGGGCTCCCAGGCGCCGAACACCAGCCGGGCGACGCGCGAGAGCACCAGCGCGCCCGCGCACATGGTGCAGGGTTCGACGGTGACCGCCAGCGTGGTGCCTTCCAGCCGCCACCCGTCCCCGAGCACCTTGGCCGCCGCGCGCAACGCCAGGATCTCGGCGTGCGCCGTCGGGTCCCCCCACGCCTCGCGGGCATTGACCGCGCGGGCCAGTTCGGTTCCGTCGGCGCCGATCACCACCGCCCCGATGGGCACGTCACGCGGACCCGCCGTCGCGGCAATCGATAGTGCGGAGCGAATCAGGTCCTACCA
>NZ_LZMB01000313.1 GCF_001673555.1 Mycobacterium sp. 1165178.9
CTAGCCACCCGCCTAGTCGCCGCGATCGAAAACACCCTCGACGCCACCCTGTCCGTACGCACCGTATTCGAGGCGCCCACGGTCGCGCAGTTGGCCCCCCGGATCGGTGGGGAGGCGGGTCGGCCTGAGCCGTTGGTGGCGGGTGAGCGGCCCGCGGTGATTCCGTTGTCGTTCGCCCAGCAGCGGTTGTGGTTCATCGACCAATTGCACGGGCCTTCACCGGTCTACAACATACCGGCGGCGTTGCGGGTCCGCGGTGCGCTTGATGCCGACGCGCTGGGTGCGGCGCTGGCCGATGTGGTGGATCGCCATGAAAGCTTGCGCACCCTCTTTGTGGCGGTCGAGGGAACACCGCAGCAGGTGGTTATCCCCAGTAAGCGAGCCGACTTCGGCTGGCAGATCACTGACGCGACCGGGTGGCCCGAAAGCCGACTGGCTGAGGCCGTTAACGCAGCGGCGTGCTACACCTTCGACCTGGCAACTGACATCCCTTTGCGCGCAAGGCTTTTCCGGGTCGCCGACGACCAACACGTGCTGGTGGCCGTCGTGCACCACATCGGTGCGGACGGCTGGTCGATCACCGCGCTGGCGCGTGACCTGGCAGTGGCTTATGCCAGCCGGTGCGCGGGGCGGCTCCCCGGCTGGGCGCCATTGCCGGTGCAATATGTCGATTACACGCTGTGGCAGCGCGCGCAGTTCGGTGATCTCGATGACAGTGAAAGCCGCATCGGCGCGCAGCTGGCCTACTGGGAGCGGGCGCTGGCGGGGTTGCCTGAGCGGCTGCAGTTGCCCACCGATCGGCCCTACCCGCCAGCGGCCGATTACCGCGGCGCCAAGGTGGCGGTGGACTGGCCGGTGGAGTTGCAGCAGCGGGTGCGCGAGGTGGCCCGCGAGCACAACGCCACCAGTTTCATGGTGGTGCAGGCCGCGCTGGCGGTCCTGCTGGCGAAGCTCAGCGCGAGCAGCGATGTGGCGGTAGGGTTCTCGATCGCCGGGCGAAGCGATCCCGCCCTGGATGAGCTGGTGGGATTTTTCGTCAACACCCTGGTGCTGCGCGTCGATCTGAGCGGTGATCCCACCGTGGCCGAGCTGCTGGCCCAGGTGCGAGCGCGCGGCCTGGCCGCCTACGAGCACCAAGATGTGCCCTTTGAGGTGCTGGTCGAGCGGCTCAACCCCACCCGAAGCCTGGCCCATTCCCCTCTGGTCCAGGTCGTATTGGCTTGGCAGAACTTCCCCGGGCAAACCAGCGACCCCGCCGCCACGTTGGCCTTGGGTGATCTGCAGGTCACCCAGATGCCAACGGACGCCCAGTGGGCCCGCATGGATCTGACGTTCACCCTGGCCGAAGGCTGGACCGATGCCGGTGAGCCCGCTGGGATTTACGGGGACGTGGAATTTCGAACCGACGTGTTCGACGCGGACAGCATCGAGGCGCTGATCGAGCGGTTGGAGCGGGTGTTGGTGGCGTTGACCGCCGACCCCGTACGGCGGCTCTCGTCGGTGGACCTGCTCGATGCCGGTGAGCACGTCCGCCTGGATGGATGGGGTAACCGCGCGGTGTTGGCCCAGCCGGCGGCGGGGATATCGATTCCGGCGCTATTCGCTGCGCAGGTGGCGTGTACCCCGGAGGCGGTGGCGATCAGCTGCGGGGGCCGCTCCATGACCTATCGCGAGCTTGAGGAGAGCGCGAACCGGTTGGCGCACCTGCTGGCCGACCATGGTGTGGGTCCGGGACAGTGTGTGGCACTGCTGATTTCCCGTTCAGCCGAGGCGATCGTGGCAGTCCTGGCAGTGCTCAAAACCGGGGCAGCCTATCTGCCGATCGACCCGGAACTGCCGGCGACGCGGATCGGGTTCATGGTTGCCGACGCTGAGCCGGTCGCCGCCATTACCACCGAGGACCTGCGGTCGCGACTCGATGGGCACGATCTGCTTGTCATCGACGTCGAAGACGCTCGCATGCTGACCTATCCGTGCACGGGTTTGCCGGCGCCGGCCTGCGACAACATCGCTTACATCATTTACACCTCAGGCACCACCGGCGCTCCGAAAGGCGTAGCAATCACCCATCGCGGCATTGCCGACCTCGTGACGACGCACGTTGAGCGTCTCGCCATCACGCCCGACAGCCGAATTCTGCAGTTCGCGCCGATATTCTTCGACACTTCGGTTGGAAACCTGTGGTACGCATTGCTGTCCGGAGCGACCGCGGTGGTTCCCGTCAATGACCAGGCCCTTCCGGGCAACGAATTAATCGACTTGATTTGCCAGCAAAAAGTCTCCCACGCGGTGCTTACGCCCACAGCGCTAGCCGCCCTCCCAGTCGACCGACTGCAAGGCATGACGCTGATTGTGGCCGGTGAGGCGTGCACCAAAGAACTTGTGGACCGATACGCTCCCATCGCCACATTGATCAACGAGTACGGCCCCACCGAAACGACGGTGGATGTCACGATGACAGGCCGCCTTGAGAGTGGTTCGGGAGCGCCGCCGATCGGGTTGCCGGTGTCCGGGACGGCGTTATTTGTGTTGGACGGGTGGTTGCGGGCGGTGCCGGCCGGAGTGGTCGGGGAGTTGTATGTGGCCGGCGCCGGGGTCGGGTGCGGGTATGTGCGGCGGCCGGGTTTGACCGCGTCGCGGTTTGTGGCCTGCCCCTTCGGGGGCGCAGGCGTGGCGGGGATACGGATGTATCGCACCGGGGATTTGGTGTATTGGGGCGCTGATGGGCAGCTGCAGTACGTCGGGCGCGCCGACGAGCAGGTCAAGATCCGCGGATATCGCATCGAGCTCGGTGAGATCCGGGCGGCACTTGCCGGGCTGGATGGAGTGGAGCAGGCGGCGGTGGTCGCCCGCGAGGACCGCCCCGGCGAGAAGCGGCTGGTGGGTTATGTCACCGGGACCGCACACCCAGCCGACCTCCGCGCCCGGTTGGCCCAGCGGCTCCCGGCCTATATGGTTCCGGCCGCGGTGGTGATGTTGGAGGCGCTGCCGTTGACTTCCAACGGCAAGCTCGACTCCCGCGCCCTGCCGGCACCCGAGTACACCGAGAGCGACGGCTACCGCACCGCCACTACCCCGGTCGAGGAGATCCTTGCAGGTATCTACGCCCAGGTACTCGGGCTGGAGCGGGTGGGGGTTGATGACTCGTTTTTCGACTTGGGTGGGGATTCACTGTCAGCGATGCGGGTAATCGCCGCGGTCAACATCGCCCTGGATGCTCATCTTGCGGTGCGCACCGTGTTCGAGGCGCCCACGGTTGCCCTGTTGGCCCCCCGTATCGGCGGGGATGGCGGTGGGCGCAAGCCATTACTGGCTGGCGGGCGGCCGGCGGTGCTGCCGTTGTCGTATGCCCAGAGCCGGATGTGGTTCCTCAACCAGTTTGAGGGCGGGGTTGCGACCTACAACATGCCGACGGCGTTTCGGATCAGTGGACCGCTGGATGTCGAGGCGTTGGGGGCGGCGCTGGACGATGTGATCGCCCGCCACGAATCGCTGCGCACCATATTTCCCGACGTTGACGGTGTGCCGTTCCAGAAGGTGTTGCCGGCGGAGGCGGGGATGTGGCGGCGCGGGGGCGCGGCGGTGGTCTCGCTGCCAGAGCAGGATGTGGTCGGCGAATTGGTTGTGCTGGCGGGGTATCGGTTCGATTTGTCGGCGGAAATCCCAATTCGGGCGCAGATCTATGCGGTGTGCCCCGAGCAGCATGTGGTGGGGATTGTGGCGCATCACATCGCTTTTGATGGCTGGTCGATCGCGCCAATGTTCCGGGATGTGGGCGAGGCGTACCTGGCGCGGCGGCAGGGCCGGGCCCCGCAGTGGGCGCCGTTGGCGGTGCAGTACGCCGATTACACGCTGTGGCAACAGGAGTGGCTGGGGGACGAGTCCGACCCCGACAGTGTGATTGCCGCACAGTTGGCCTATTGGCGACAGGAGTTGGCCGCGCTGCCCGAGGTGGTGTCACTGCCGGCGGATCGGGCCCGTCCCCCGGTGCCGAGTTACCGCGGCGATGCAGTGGAGGTGCGGATCGAGCCGCCGGTGTGGGCGGGGCTCAAGGCGCTGGCCGCGGCGCACAACGCGACGGTTTCGATGGTGTTGCAGGCGGTCACGGCGGTGTTATTGCACCGCGCCGGGGTTGGCGAGGACGTAGCGATGGGCACGGCGATCGCCGGGCGGTTGGATGCAGCGCTCGATGATCTGGTCGGGTTCTTCGTCAACACCTGGGTGTTGCGAGTGGGGGTGAACCCTGGGCGTCGGTTCTCCGACGTGCTCCACGAGGTGCGCCAAAAAGCACTGGATGCCTATAGCAACCAGGATGTGCCGTTCGAGTTACTGGTCGAGCAGCTGAACCCGGCGCGCTCTGCGGCGCATCATCCGCTGTTTCAGGTGGCCATGGCCTTCGAAAACAACGTGCGCCCCGAGGTCGGGATCGACGGAGTCAGCGTCGAGCAGCTGGGACTGTCCACCCGCACCGCCAGATTCGACCTGGATTTCCAGCTGAGTGAGATACCCACCGCGGACCCGGCCGCGCCGATGGCCGGCGGCGCGGTGTTGTATGCGACGGACTTATATGACCGGTCCACCATCGAGCGGTTGGTCGCCTGGTTCGGGCGGGTGATCGGGGCGGTAATCGCGGATGCCTCGGTGTTGGTGGGGAATGTGTCGTTGCTGGATCGCGGTGAGCGTGATCTGGTGCTGTCGGAGTGGTCTGGCGCTGGTGTGAGGGCACCGGTGGGGGTGGCGCCCCAGTTGTTGGCCGCCGCGGTGGCCGCCGACCCGGAGGCGGTAGCGGTCGTCGAGAGTGCACGGCAGCTGTCGTACCGCGAGCTCGATGAGTGGTCAAACCGGTTGGCGCGGCTGCTGATCGAGGCCGGCGTGGGTCCGGAGCGCGCGGTCGGCGTGGCGATGGACCGCTGTGTGGAGCTGGTGGTGGCCTGGTGGGCCGTGGTCAAGGCCGGCGGGGTGTATGTGCCGGTGGATCGGGCTCATCCGGTCGAGCGCATCGCCACGGTGCTGGACACCGTCGCAGCGGTATGCGTGGTGACCCGTGGTGCCGACACCGTCGCAGGGGCCGGGGCGCTCCCGGTGTGGCAGATCGATGGCCTGGACTTGTCCGGTTGGGGCGCGGAGCCGATCACGGATGCCGACCGGCTGGCGGCGCTGGGGGTGGACAACACCGCCTACGTGATCTTCACATCGGGGTCCACCGGTGTCCCTAAGGGGGTGGCGGTGAGCCATGCCGGTGTGATGGGGGTCGCCTCAGCGCAACGTGAGGTGTTCGGGTTGCGCGCGGATGCACGGGTGCTGATGGTGGCTTCGCCGACCTTTGATGCGTCGCTGTTCGAGGTGTGGTGGGCGGTTGCGTCGAGGGCGGCGTTGGTGGTGGCGCCGCCTGACACATATGCCGGGGAGGCGTTGACCGGACTGCTGGCCAGCCATCGGATCGACGCGGCGGTGTTGACCCCGACGGTGCTGTCGTCGCTAGATCGGGCCAGGTTGGACGGGTTGGCGACGCTGCTCACCGCGGGGGAGTCCTGTCCGACTGAGTTGGCGGCCGTCTGGGCGCCGGGCCGGCAGATGTTCAACGCCTACGGCCCCACCGAGACCACCATCTGGGCCACCTGCACTGCGCCGCTGTCCGGGGAGTCGCCGGTGGGCATCGGCGCCCCGATCCCGGGGGTATGTGCGTTGGTGCTGGACTCGCGGCTGAACCCGGCGCCGAGCGGAGTGGTGGGCGAGCTGTATCTGGCCGGACCCGCGCTGGCGCACGGCTATCTGGGCCGGGTGGGGTTGACCGCGGAGCGCTTCGTCGCAAATCCTTTTGCAACCTCAGCGGGGCATGTTGGGGCGCGGATGTATCGCACCGGTGATCTTGCCCGCTGGACCCCGGTTGGCACCCTTGAGTACATGGGCCGCACAGACGCCCAGGTCAAATTACGTGGACAGCGTCTCGAGCTCGGTGAAATCGAAAACACCTTGCTGGCCTGTCCGCAGGTCACCCAGGCCGCCGCCACCGTGCACCACGGCGACACCGGCTCCCATCTCGTCGCCTATGTGACCCTCGAGCACACCGCCACGGCTAGCGATCAGGACGCCGAGATCGTTGACCGATGGCAACACATGTATGACGAGCTGTACGACGCTGACATCGCCGTGTCGGAGTTCGGCATGGATTTTCGGGGCTGGCACAGCAGCTACACCGATGACCCGATCCCGCTCGAGCAGATGGAGGAATGGCGCTCGGCGACGGTGGATCGGATCCTGGCCCTGCAGCCTCGGCGTGTGTTGGAGATCGGCGCGGGCTCCGGGCTGGTGTTGTCCCAGATCGCCTCGCACTGTGAACATTATGTCGGCACCGACATCTCGGCGGTCGCCATCGACACTTTGACCCGCTCGCTGCAGCAGTTGCAAATCGAGTGGCGCGATCGGGTCCAGCTGCTGACCCAACCCGCCCACACCACCGGGTCACTGCCACGGGACTACTTCGACACCATCATTCTCAATTCGGTCATCCAGTACTTCCCGAACGCGGGGTACCTGTCCGAGGTCATCGACACCGCCATGGATCTGCTGGCCCCCGGCGGGGCGGTGTTTATCGGTGATGTGCGTAACCAGACCCTGCAGGGAGCGTTGCAAACCGGGGTCGCGCTGGCCCGCTTCACCTCCGCCTCCGATGCCGCCGAGATCCGCCAACGCGCCCAGCGCGCGATGCTCGGTGAACCGGAATTACTGCTGGCGCCAGAGTTTTTCACAAGCTGGGCCGCCGACCGCGCTTCGGTGGCCGGACTTGACATCGAAGTCAAACGCGGCATGGCCGACAACGAACTCAACTGGTATCGGTACGACGTCACTATCTATAAGACCCCGGCACCGGTGCGCTCACTGGCCACCGTAGACACTTGGGCCTGGGCCCCGTGCGCAGGCCTGCGCGGACTGCGCGAACATTTGGTATCCCAACGTCCGAGTGCCGTCCGTATCACCGAGATCCCCCGCGCGGGCGTGATCACCGACGTTCACATCGAACAAGCCCTCGCCGACGGGCTGCCCTTGGCCGACGCTCTGGCTGACGCGGACGTCGCCAATGCCGTTGTCCCCGAGGAATTGCACCGCCTCGGCGAAACAATCGGATACCACGTCGCGGTCACCTGGGGCACCCGACCCGGCACCCTGGATGCCGTCTTCATCGCTCCCGACGACCCTCACCGCCGGCACACCCGACCGCTGAGCGATCTCTACCTGCCACCCGACGGGGCCTACCAAGGCGGCACCCACGCCAATGACCCGCATACCAACATCAAGGTCACCGCGGTGCGTCAGCGGTTGAGCGCGTGGTTGCCCGAATACATGGTGCCGACCCAGATTGTGGTGCTCGATGAGTTCCCGTTGACCTCCTCGGGCAAGCTCGACCGCAGGGCCCTACCGGCGCCGGTGTTTGCCGCCACAGCCTTCCGGGCGCCGCAGACTCAGACCGAAGAAATCGTCGCCGGCGTGTTCGCCGAGGTGCTGGGGATCGACAAGGTCGGGGTCGACGACTCGTTTTTCGACCTGGGTGGGGATTCGATGTCGGCGATGCGCCTGATCGCCGCAATCAACGTCAGTCTGGACGCGGATCTTTCGGTGCGCGCCGTGTTCGAGGCGCCCACGGTTGCCGAACTGGCGCCCCGTATCGGGGCGGAGACGAGTCGGCTCCCACGGTTGGTGGCGGGTGAGCGGCCCGCGGTGATTCCGTTGTCGTTCGCCCAGCAGCGGTTGTGGTTCATCGACCAGCTGCAGGGACCTTCACCGGTTTACAACGTGGCGGTGGCGTTGCGGGTGCGCGGTGCGCTTGATGCCGACGCGCTGGGTGCGGCGCTGGCCGATGTGGTGGGCCGCCATGAGAGCTTGCGCACCCTGTTTGTGGCGGTCGAGGGAACACCCCAGCAGGTGGTTATCCCCAGTGAACGAGCTGATTTCGGCTGGCAGATCACTGATGCCACCGGCTGGCCGCAAAGCCGACTGGCTGAGGCCGTCAACGCAGCGGCGTGCTACATCTTCGACCTGGCAACCGAGATCCCGTTACGGGCAAGGGTTTTCCGGGTCGCCGACGGCGAACATGTCCTGGTGGCCGTGGTGCACGAAATCGCCGCCGATGGCTGGTCCATGACCCGGCTGGTGCGTGATGTGGGGGTGGCGTATGCCAGCCGGTGCGCGGGGCGGGCTCCGGGCTGGGCGCCATTGCCGGTGCAGTATGTCGACTACACGCTGTGGCAGCGCGCGCAGTTCGGTGATCTGGAAGACAGCGACAGCCGCATCGCCGCGCAGCTGGCTTATTGGGAGCAGGCCCTGGCCGGGATGCCCGACCGGCTGCAGCTGCCCACCGATCGGCCCTATCCGCCGGTGGCTGATCATCGCGGCGCGAAGGTGGCGGTGGAGTGGCCGGCGGAGTTGCAGCAGCAGGTTGCGCGGGTGAGCCGCGAGCACAACGCGACCAGTTTCATGGTGATGCAGGCCGCGGTGGCGGTGCTGCTCTCGAAGCTCAGCGCCAGCACCGATGTGGCGTTGGGGTTCGTGATCGCTGGGCGGCGCGACCCGGCGCTGGACGAGCTGGTGGGGTTTTTCGTTAACACCCTGGTGCTGCGAGTCGATCTGACCGGTGATCCCACCGTGTCCGATCTGCTGGCCCAGGTGAGAGCGCGCGGCCTGGCTGCCTATGAGCACCAAGATGTGCCCTTTGAGGTGCTGGTCGAGCGGCTCAACCCCACCCGAAGCCTGGGCCATCACCCGCTGGTTCAGGTGATGCTGGGCTGGGAGAACTTCCCCGGACAAGTCGATGTCCCCGCGACCGGGCTGAGTTTGGGTGATCTGCAGGTGACGCCACTGCTCACGGATACCCAAGCTGCGAAAATGGATCTGGTCTTCTTCCTCAAGGAACGTTGGACTGAGGCCGGTGAGCCCGCCGGGATATACGGACACGCGGAATTTCGCACCGATGTGTTCGACGCGGACAGCATCGAGGTGCTGATCGAGCGGTTGGAGCGGGTGTTGGTGGCGTTGACTGCTGATCCGGGCGGGTTGTTGTCGTCGGTGGATGTGCTCGGTGATGGTGAGCGTGCTCGTTTGGATGGGTGGGGTAATCGGGCGGTGTTGGCCGAGTCGGTGATGGCGCCGGTTTCGATTCCGGGGTTGTTTGGTGTGCAGGTGGCGCGTGTGCCGGAGGCGGTGGCGATCTGCTGCGGCGAGCGGTGGTTGACCTATTGCGAGGTTGAGGAGAGCGCGAACCGGTTGGCTCATGTGTTGGCCGATAAGGGTGTGGGTCCGGGGCAGTGTGTGGGGCTGGTGTTTTCTCGGTCGGTCGAGGCGATCGTGGCGATCCTGGCGGTGCTCAAGACGGGGGCGGGGTATCTGCCGATGGATCCAAAGCAGCCGCGGGAGCGGATTGGGTTCATGCTCGCTGATGCCGCGCCGGTCGCCGTGCTCACCACTACCGAACTGGCCGGGCGGTTGGATGGGTTTGATGTGGTGGTCATCGAGGTCGACGATCCCGCTGTGGACACCCAACCCAGCACGGCTCTACCGCCGCCGGCCGCGGAGGATGTCGCGTACCTGATTTACACCTCGGGCACGACCGGGGTGCCCAAGGCGGTGGCGGTCACCCACGCCAATGTGACCCAGTTGGTGGCGTCGTTGGATGCGGGCCTGCCGGCGGTGGGGGTGTGGAGTCAGTGTCATTCGTATGCCTTTGATGTCTCGGTGTGGGAGATCTTCGGTGCGTTGTTG
>NZ_LZMB01000314.1 GCF_001673555.1 Mycobacterium sp. 1165178.9
GCCGGGACCCTGGTCCTCGGCGCGCACCACCAGGGCCTTGCGCCCTTCCCGGTCGGCGATCGCGACGGAAACCGCGCCACGGCCGGCGTAACTGGTGATGTTGCGGGCGATTTCCGAGATCGCCGTGGCGATCATCGTGACGTCGGTGAGGGAGAATCCCAGATCAAGTGCGAGTTGGTGGCCGGCTTTGCGGGCTTCGACGATGTCGTCGGGATGATCGATTGCGACGACGATATCAGCCGCCACCGTCGGGCCCGATCGTTGACTTCGCTGCTCCGCCTTGGCGATTCAGAGCTTGGCGATTCAGCAGCGCGAGACCCTCTTCAAGATCCAGCGCGGTGTTCATGTCGTCGAACGCCAGACCGAGCTGGACCATCGCGAAGGCCACCTCCGGCTGCAAACCGACGATTACCGTATCCGCGCCGCGCAGCCGGGTCATGTGCGCGATCGTCCGCAGCGATCGGGCGGCGAACGAATCCATCACGTCGATGGCGGTGACGTCGACGATGATGCCCTGAGCGCGGAATTTGCTGACCCGTTCCATCAGGTCGTAACGCAGGCGTTCGGCGTCGGAATCGGTGAGGGCGGCCTGTACCGACGCGATGAGAATCGAGCCCTGTTTCAGAATCGGTACTGGCATGGGGTGCTCGTGTCGACTGTGATTATCCGGTTTGCTCGCCGGTGCGGGTGACCTCGTACCCCAGCAGGCGTTCGGCTTCCTCGATACCGCCCTGCAGGTCGCCGACGGCGTTCATCTTCGACAGGTCCAGCCCGATGGTCACCAGCGTCAGCGCGATTTCCGAGGACAGGCCGGTGATGATCACACTGGCGCCCATCAACCCCGACGCGTCGACCGTCTGCACCAGGTGGTTGGCCACCGTCGAGTCGATGGTCGGAACACCGGTGATGTCGATGACCACGACTTTCGCGCGGTTCGCGCGGATTGCCCGTAGCAGCTGTTCGGTAACCTGCCGGGCTCGCTGACTGTCGAGCACGCCGATGATCGGCAGGATCAGCAGCTGCTCGCGCACCTGCAGCACCGGCGTCGACAGCTCGCGGATGGCCTCCTGCTGCTGGCGGATGATGCGCTCGCGTTCCTGCACGAAGCTGACGGCCACGGTGTTGGCGATACGGTTCGCCGCCGGCTCGTAGGCGTCGAGGACGCGGTTGAGCATCTCGAAGTCGGTCTGGTACTTCTCGAACAGCGACCGCGCCAGCACGTCGCGGAGGAGTAGCACGATGCCGACGACCTCGTCGGTTTCCACGCCCCGGGGAATGATGCGTTCCGACAGGTCACGCGCGTAGTCCTGCAACGCCTCGACGCTACCGGTCTCGAGCACCTCGACGTAGCTGTCGTACACGGTTGTCGCCTCGGAGAAGATCTCCTCCGGGGTCATCGCGGTGAGCAGTTCGGCCTCGGTGATCCTGCGGGCCCACTCCTCGCGCAGAACGGTTCGATTCTGCCGCAGATGCTGAACCAGCTGTGGTAGCAGCCCCTCGGTGGAAACGCCCACGGCCTGTGCCGCAGTGCCGGTACTGTTGAAATCCGACGGCGAATCTGACATCTGGCCTCCCGAGTGCCACGTCGCGCCCTGCGGTCTGCAGTTCCCTTTGCGAGACTAGCTTGGGTTGTCGCGGGGCACGTGCAGAGGGCATATTCTTCACGCAGTTCGTAACGGCAGGCTAGGGTTGAACCACGCCACGGCCCAGGACGAAGGATTGCCATTGTCAGCTCCTGATTCGATTACCACGTTGGTTGAGGACCACGACGGGGTGTCCGTGGTCAGTGTCAGCGGCGAAATCGATTTGGTCACGGCGCCGGCCCTGGAACAAGCCATCAGCGCGGTCGTCGCAGATAGCCCGACGGCACTGATCATTGATCTCTCCGCGGTCGAGTTTCTCGGTTCGGTCGGGCTGAAGATCCTGGCGGCGACCTACGAGAAGCTTGGTAAGCAGACCGGGTTCGGCGTGGTCGCACGCGGCCCGGCCACCCGCAGGCCGATCCACCTGACCGGTCTGGACAAGACCTTCCCGCTGTACCCGACGCTCGACGACGCGTTGACCGGGGTTCGGGACGGCAAACTCAACGGCTAGCGATTCACCCCGCGGGCGGCGGCCGTTTCGCGCGCCGGCTCCGCCGTACCCATCGCTTGCCTGACAACATGTTTGGTGCAGGTGCGCCGAATTCGGTTCCGCGCAGCGGCGATTTCGGGACTAATATTGTCGAACGCGGGCGGCCCGATCCGGTGTCCACACCCAGCTCTGGTGCGATGATCATGGTATGGACGTCGATCATCCGCAAGAAGACCAGCGGTGGGATCGCCGTGAGCGAGGCGAAACCGAAGTTCAACGGCTGGACCGCAATTGGAACAGCCTGCTGCAGGAGCTGCGGGTCGTCCAGACCGGGGTGCAGCTGTTGACCGGATTCCTGTTGACACTGCCGTTCCAGCAACGCTTCGACGTGTTGGGACCGCCGATGCGCATCATCTATCTGGCGACCGTGGTCTGCGCGGTGTGCGCGACCCTGTTGTTGGTCGCTCCGGTTGCCATGCACCGGATACTCTTTCGGCGTCACCGGCTTCAGGTCCTCGTGTCGGCCGCACACCGGTGTGCCTTCGCCGGGCTGGGCTTGCTCGGTCTGTCCGTGATCGGCCTGACCACGATCATTTTCGCCGCGGTGGCGGGGCGAAATGTCGGCCTTATAGCGGGCGCGTGCGCGCTGCCGCTGTTCGTCTTCTTCTGGTGGGTGCTGCCGCTGGTGTTGCGCACGCACGGCCAGTGAGCGAGCTCGTCGGTCAGCGGCCCGGCGCAAGTGCGGAGATCCGGGTGGATTCCAGGTGCTTGAGCAGGTCGCGGGCATCGGCGAAGACGGGTTCGGCGCCCGCGTCCTGCAGCTCGGCGCGGGCGATGCCGCCGCTCAGCAGCCCGATGCAGGGCAATCGCGCGCCGGCCGCGGCGTGTGCGTCCCACACGGCGTCGCCGACGAACACGGCATGCTCGGCATCCACGCCGGCGCGGTCCAGGGCCACCTGCACGATGCCGGGTTCGGGCTTGGCCGTGTCGACGTCGCGCGACGACGTCGTCTCGGAGATGATGTCGTCGCAGTCGAGCACCTTGCGCAGGATCTCCAGTTCGTCTTCGGGCGCCGAGCTGGCCAGCACGACCTGTAAGCCCAGGTCGGCGACGCGGTGCAACAGGTCGCGGGCACCGGGCAAGGGCTGCAGCAGCGGCGTGATTTCCCGGTAGTACTCGCTGTGCTTGTCGCTGAGCCGCTCCTGGACGTCGTCCGGGGCGTCATCGGAGAGCGTGCGGACCAGCCGGGATCCGTCCATGCCGATGCAGCGATGGATTTGCCAGGACGCCACCACCATGCCTTCGGCATCGAATGCGCGTTGCCAGGCGTGAACGTGCAAATAATTGGAATCCACCAGGGTGCCGTCGACGTCGAACAGGACCGCGGGTGTTCCCCCGCGCGCCATCAGTGCGGGCTCCCCGCGTCGGTGCCGGGGCGCGTGCCCGCGTGCGATCGTGAAGTCATGTGTCCGGCATACCCATGCCCGCCACACCTGACACGGTGGTGGTTTCGTTTGGCTACCGGGGTGACGGGTACACGTGCGTGGTGATCCGCGACATCGGGGCGGTTTCGTCGCGCCTGTCGGCGGAGTGGGCCGTAACCGTTGCCGTACGAATGATGCTGGTAAACAATAACTTCGGCGAGGAATGACGTTGGGTTATCGCAAGAACGCCCCAGTCGACCATGCCCGAACCACTCGTCAGCACGCCGGCGAATCCCTCAGGAACGGCGCCAACGTCCCCGGCCTTGCCGGTTCGGCCGTCGCGGTGATGGCGCTGACCGTGAGCTTGTTTGCGGTGGCGACCGGACATCTGGCGACCGGCGCCATCGCCCTGATCGTGGCTGTCGTGCTCGGCGCCCTGAGCGCGGCGTGGCTGATGCGTGCCCACCGCAAGGTCCGCGACGCCGAACTGCGCTGGCACGCCGCCTATTCCGACCAGCCCGCGCCACCGCCCAGCAGCTGAGCGTCCGGGTTTTGCCGCGCGTGCCGCTGGGATTCGCACGGTCGCCGCAACTTTTCGAGCCGCATCGGTGTAGCCCGCCCCGGAACTGGGTACTGCCTGCGCCACGGGTGAGTACAGGAAAGTGCGTCAGCCCGTTCCATGGCAGGAAGGAACTCCGATGGCGACCACCACTGACTACGACGCACGCCGTGTATCCGACGCCGACACCCAGGACAAGCCCTCGCTGCGCGAACTGGCGCCGGCATTGCAGGGATCCGTCACCGCCGTGGTCGACGAGGACCCCAACGATGTGAACTTCTTCGAACTACCGGGCGCCGACCTGTCCGGGGAAGAGTTGTCGGTAACGGTGATCCCCCAGCGCGCCGACGAGTTCACCTGCTCGAGCTGCTTTTTAGTACAGCACCGTAGCCGGATGCGTGCCTCCGGTTCCGGCCTTCCGGTGTGCGCCGACTGCGCCTGATACCCGCTCTCAGACGGGACGAGCCGCCCCACGTGTTGTGGCGCGGCCCTCAACGGCGCCGGTTGCGCTGAATTGTCAGCGGCATCCACTAGGTTCAGCGGACAACTGGACGTCGGCGCGAACGGCACGTTGAGGAGTCATGGACAAGATACTCGGGTCGCTCCTCGTGCTGGGGTTAGCGCTCCCTTGGTATTTCACGCAGAAGGCCACGGGCAGTCCGGCGGCGGGATGCTTGGCCGGGCTCGGTGGGCTCGCCGTCGCGGTTGCCATCCTGTGGTGGCTTTCGGTGCAGCGGGACCGATACCAGGCCGACGCCCAACGACGACGCGATCTCAGATTCGCGAAGTCGGGGCTGCGGGCGATCGACCGGATGTCCGGCACCGAGTTCGAGGAATTCGTTGCGGCACAGCTTCGCATCGCGGGCTACAGCGTCGCACCCACGGCCAGCACCGGCGACTACGGCGTGGATCTGATCGCCAAGAAAGACGGCCTCCGCATGGCGGTCCAATGCAAAAGGCTGGCGAAGGCCGTCGGTGTCGCCGCCGTCCAGCAGGTCGTGGCCGGGGCGCTGCACCATGGCTGCAATCGGACGGTCGTCGTGACCAACCAGACCTTCACCAAGGCGGCCCGCCAATTGGCAAGCACCCATCAGTGCCGGCTGGTGGGACGCACCCAATTGCGAAGCTGGACGCGGATCCAGCCCATCGTCGTGCGGGGCCCGCGACGCATGCACGATGTCTCGCCGCACGTCAGGACTCAGCGACTGGAACCGGAGTGGGAAGCCTAGCGAGATAGGTTGGGTCACAGCATGTTCGGCCCGACAAGACGGCTATGCCCGCGACCTCATCGCCCGGTAGCGTCCTCGATCACCCGGCGCGCGACGTCCCGCAGCGGGATGTTCATGCTCTGCGAGAGTTTGATCAGGGTATTGAAGGCCGTCTGGTCGTCGAGATCGTAGCGCTCGATGAGGATGCCCTTGGCCTGTCCGATCGTGTCGCGGGTGCTCAGGGCTTCCCGAAACTGTTCGGTGCGTACGACGTTGCTCCATGCCAGGGCGCCCATCGTCGCGAACATGGCGGCGACCCGCCGAGAGTCTTCGGAGAAGGACTGCGGCCGTTCGGCGTAGAAGTTCAGCGCGCCCATGCTCAGCTCGTCGGCGAACATGGGCAGCGACAGCACGCTGCGAATCGGTGTGTGCGCGAGCGCGTCGGCTTGATACTTCGGCCAGCGCGCGTCGGCTTCGAGGTCGTCGACGACGACGACCTTCCGGGTCCACGCGGCGTGAACGCAGGGCCCTTCGAGGTGGCGCTGCTGGAACTCGTCGAGCAACCGGGCGCACTCGTGCGTGACGGACGGGGTGCTCACCTCGTTCTGCCGACTGGTGACGGTGATCCCCGCTTCCTGGGCACCCGGAACCCAGCGCGCGGCCGCCGTGGTCAGGTCGTCCAGCACTTCTGGGAAGGCCCCGGCGTCCGCCGAATAGATGGCGCGCAAAACGTCGGTGAGCAGGGTGAGATCGTCAAAATTGGTCACTGAGTGTCGCCCTCTTGCTTCGAGACCGATGCAGGCATTACCCCGTACCGTTTCAGCTGCCTGCGGTCTCGCGAGGCGATCACTTGGAATTTTGACGGCGACGAATGTCAATGCTGTTTGCTCAGCACTACGGTGAGATCCACTATATCGGCCCGGTTTCGGGTGATCGCGCCCGACACCGGCCCGGCGAAATGTGCGGCCGACGGATCGGGCGACCGCACCTCCGCCGAACCGGGTTACGCGGGCGACGCCAAGTGGTAGCGTCCGGCGCACCGAGACTTTGGAGCAACGATGGTGGCAACCGAAGACGAGTGGAGCAAACCCGCGGCCCTGGCCATCCCCAAGGAAGGCTATTTCGAACTCGAGCGTGGCCGGTATGGACCGCTGTATCCGCGGACCCCGGCTTGCTACGGCTTTTCCATCATCGCCAAAGTCAAGGAAGGCCGCGAGGAAGCCGTTCGCGCCTACGGCAAACAGATCGAGGAAGCCATCAGGGCAAACCCGGAGGTTCTCGCCCCGCTGCGTCTGCACTACCTGCGCTGGCAGCTCTTCGACATCGGGTCGGGGCTGCACTTCCAGTACCAGGGCATCTTCGACACCGACTTCGACAAATACACCGAGGACGCGGTGCACCTGTTCAGCCAGACCGGGATCACCACCGTCTTCACCAACCTCGAGGGCTTTCCCGAAGACTGGCGAGAGAACCCGGATGCCTTCGTCAAGTTCGTTCGAGAGCACCAGTGCCCGAGCTTTCTGGAATACGGCGAGTACCCCTACGTCACCGCCGACGAGATCAAGAAGGCGCTGCGGCTGAAGGCCGCGTTCGGCACCATGCTGGATCAGATGCAGTAACACCCATCGGAGCCTGCAGATGCTTGAGCTCGACGACATCCAGCACATCCTGCTGACCCGTACCCCTGCCATGACCGGACGGTACGAGTTCCTCTCGTTCGACGATGCTGTCGCCGGCCGCGCCTGGCTGTCCGAACTGGTGGACGTCGTGGAGTCCGCCGCGTCGGTACGAGACACCATGGACCGCACCAAGCGATGGGTCACCCTCGGCTTCACCTGGAACGGTCTTCGGGCGCTCGGCGTGCCGCAGGAGGCACTCGCGACCTTTCCGGAAGAGTTCCGCCAGGGCATGGCCGCACGGGCCGATATTCTCGGCGACACCGGTCGAAACCACCCTGACAACTGGGTCGGGGGACTGGCCGGCGACGACCTGCACGCGATTGCGATCCTGTTCGCGCGGGACGACGCCGAGCATGCCCGAGCCACCCGGGCGCATGACGACCTGGTCCAGAGGTGCGCGGGGGTGCGGCGGTTGTCATGTCTGGATCTGAACGCGACGCCGCCGTTCAACTATGCCCACGACCATTTCGGCTTCCGCGATCGGTTGTCGCAGCCGGTGATAGAGGGATCGGGCGAGGAGCCCACGCCAGGCTCGGGCGCACCGCTGAAGGCCGGCGAGTTCATCCTCGGCTATCCCGATGAGGTCGGCCCTGTGGCCAATGCCCCCCAACCGGATGTGCTCTCGCGCAACGGTACCTACGCGGCGTACCGGCGACTGCGAGAGCACGTCGCGTTGTTCCGCGACTACATCCGCTCGCAGGCCCGCACGCCCGATGACGAGGAGTTGTTGGCCGCGAAATTCATGGGCCGCTGGCGCAGCGGCGCTCCCTTGGTGCTCGCGCCGGACCGGGATGATCCCGAGCTGGGCGCGGACCCCATGCGCAACAACGACTTCAACTACAAGGAGATGGACCCGCTCGGATACGCATGTCCTTTGGGCGCCCACGCTCGACGGCTCAACCCGCGCGACACCGCGCACAACATGAACCGGCGAAGGATGATTCGCCGCGGGGCCACCTATGGGCCGGCGCTGGCCGACGGTGCTCCCGACGACGGAGCGGACCGTGGCATTGCCGCATTCATCATCGGCGCCAGCTTGATCCGGCAGTTCGAATTCGCTCAGAACGTCTGGATCAACGACCGCACGTTCCACGAACTCGGCAACGAACACGACCCGATCTGCGGAACGCAAGACGGCACAATGGAATTCAAGATACCCAAGCGGCCGATCCGCCGAGTTCTCAAGGGCCTGCCAGCGTTCACGACGCTAACGGGCGGGGCGTACTTCTTCCTTCCGGGAATCAACGCCATGCGCTATCTCGCGGCGCTCGACTGACAACAGGGAACCATCATGAGCACCTTGCCCGCCGCACGCACCTACAACCAATCCCACGTGGTGCGACCGCGCACGGGCGGGCGACGCATCAGCATCTACTGGACGTGGAGCTATCCGTGGGAATCCCAACGCGACGTCGAAGCGCTGGACAACCGCTTTTCGACGATGACCGAAGTGCGCAGAGCGGCATGGCCCCAGTACGAGGGATCCGACTGGAACGAGGCGCACTTCCTGCAGGGCATCGCCGGCACCTTGGAACTGTTTCACCGGTCGACGCTGTCCTTCCAAGAGCTTGCCGGCGACGCGACCGGCCATCCGGTCGCGGTGTTTCAGCGCATCGACCAGGCCGGCTACCAGCAGCTGATCGACGAACGGATATTGGCCGACACCGACACCCTGTTGGTGTTCGGGCTCGACCATCTCGTCGGCGAAGAGGAGGCGCGGGCCGAAGAGACCGCCGCGCTTCGCGCGTGGCTGAAACGCGAAGGCACCTGCCTGTTGCTGGCACCGCACCACGACGTTGGCTTCACCGACGACCCGGCACAGCGCCAGGTGGAGTACCTGCACCATGGGGACCCGCTGGTGCCGCGGCAGCAGCGATTCACCGCCTACACGCGTTCACTGATGCAGGCGCTCGACGTCCCCGTGCACAACACGTGGGGATTGCGCCCCGCGCTGGTGGAGGGGACCAATCAGATCGCACCGCTGACCGGCTTCCGCGATCTCGACGGACCGGGCCTGCTTGACGATGTCAGCACGCTGAACTTCCACCCGCACCTGCCGCACTACGCACTCACCGCGCCGGAAAGCGACCGGCTGCGCGTGCTCGGCAGGCAGCGCGTGGACCCACAACGGCCCCATCCCTTTACCGCGGCGGGCAACAGCGAATTCAACGCACTGATCTGGATGCCGCCGGACGCCGACCGGTCCGGCGACATCGTGCTAGTCGACTCCACGAATTTCACCACGCTGTTCGGCGGAACGGACAGCCTCAAAAACTTCTGGCGCAACCTCGCGACGATGAAGTGATGGAGTCGAAATGCGTGACGCGTCACGCTGCAGGTTTCGAGCCTTGATCAGCGCTCGATGTGGGCGGCCTCGATGTGCGCGATGTGTTCAAGGTGGCGGTCGATCGATTCCAATTCCCGGGAAAGCGTGCGAATCTGCGCCAGTACATCCACGCGCTGGCGAAGAAGTTTGTCTCGTCTTACGGCTAGGGTGACGCGCAGATCGTCATGCTGTGCCGAACTCACCGGCTGCGACGTGTGATTGGTGGTCATGGAGGGAGCCCTCCTTTGCAATGGGTGCCCGCTCCGGTAACCGAAGCAGGAGGTTCGCGGGTCCCGGACGCCTACGTCGCGCCGAACCCATGTGAATTTGTCCCGGACGCCAACGTCCCGCCGGACAACGATGACGCTACACCGAATAGCGCTCGGCTTACATGGCCGCAAAAGCTGTTCTCCCGGTTGGAAACGGGTATCCCGGCCGCACGAGGTAGAGGAGTCCAAAGTGACGAAAGATCATGGGTCGAGCGTCAAGAACGACAAACAATATGAGGGCCTGCGCAAGAAGGGAATGAGCAAGTCGAGGGCGGCGGCGATATCGAATTCGCCTGGCGCTTCCAGCAGGGGCGGCAAGAGCTCAGGAAGCAGCCAAAGCAGCCGTAGCAGCGGTAGCGGCAGCGGCGGCAACCAGTCCCAGAAGAAGGCGGCCGGTCGCGAAGGCGGCAAGAAGTCGAGCTAGACGTGATCGCGAGAAGCACTGACCGTACTGCTGCTGGTCAGTCTCTTGAATAAGGGTCGGGGTGGCGGGATTTGAACCCACGGCCTCTTCGTCCCGAACGAAGCGCGCTACCAAGCTGCGCCACACCCCGCTTGAAGCTTCGACAGCCTATCGCACCGGGCCATCGCCTGGCCAAACCGCGGTGCGTCAGATCACTTCCAAGAGCAAGATCGCTCGAACTCGACCAGCGCCTCGGCCGCGTTCGCCGGATCCAGTCCCTGCGCCGCCAGCCACTCGTCGCTGAAATAGGTGTCGCGGTAGCGGTCGCCGCTGTCGGCGAGCAGCGTCACCACCGAACCGCTGCGGCCCTCGCCAATCATCTCGGCGACCAGGCCGAACGCGCCCCACATATTCGTGCCGGTTGACGGCCCGACCCGGCGCCCCAAGACGGCGCTCACGTGCCGCGCGGCCGCGATCGACGCCGCGTCCGGGACGGCCACCATGCGGTCGACCACGCCCGGTAGAAACGACGGCTCCACGCGCGGCCGACCGATGCCCTCGATACGCGACGAGGTCGGCAGCACGATGTCGTAGCGGTCCTCGGCGTAGGCGGGAAAGAACGCGGAGTTCTCCGGGTCGACGACGCACAGCCGGGTGGCGTGTCGTCGATAGCGGATGTAGCGGCCGATCGTGGCGCTGGTCCCGCCGGTGCCCGCCCCGACCACGATCCAGTCCGGGACGGGGTAGCGCTCCTCGCGCATCTGCTCGAAGATCGATTCGGCGATGTTGTTGTTTCCGCGCCAGTCGGTGGCGCGCTCGGCGTTGGTGAACTGGTCCAGGTAGTGTCCGCCGGTCTCGCGTGCGACCCGCTCGGCTTCGGCGTAGACCTCGCTGGAGCTCTGTACGAAATGGCAACGGCCGCCGTGGGCTTCGATCAGCGCCACCTTCGACGTGCTCGTCGCCGCGGGCATCACGGCGACGAACGGCAAGCCCAGCAGGGCGGCGAAATAAGCCTCCGACACCGCCGTCGACCCCGACGACGCCTCGACCACGGTGGTGCCCTGGTCGATCCAACCGTTGCACAGCGCGTACAAGAACAGCGAGCGGGCCAACCGGTGCTTGAGACTGCCGGTGATGTGCGTCGTCTCGTCTTTCAGGTACAGCGCGACCTGAGCGCCGGGTCCGCCCGTGCTCCACGCGCAGGGCAGCGGGTAGCGCAGCAAATGGGTGTCGGCGCTACGGCGGGCATCGGCCTGAATCAGCCGGATCGCTTCGTCTGTCCAGCAGCGTGATCGGCTGCGGCCCGCGATCCGGGTCTGGTCGGTCAACGCACCGATGCTGTTGGCTGCGAACGGCTCAGATCGCTGGCCGCGTCGCGGCCGCCCATCGGGGTGGCGATCAAGGTCAGCAGGGTGGCCTCCGGCCGGCAGCAGAATCGCACCGGCGCGAACGGCGAGGTGCCCATCCCGGCGGAGACGTGCAACCGCATGTTCGCGCCCCAGCGGGACGGCCCCTTCGCGCGGGAGCGGTCCAGACCGCAGTTGGTCACCAGTGCGCCGTAGAACGGCAGGCACACCTGACCGCCGTGGGTATGTCCGGCCATCACCAGCTGATAGCCGTCGGCGGCGAAGCGATCCAGCACCCGTGGCTCGGGCGAATGAGTCAGTCCCAGCCGCAGATTCGCGGCCGGACTGGACGGGCCT
>NZ_LZMB01000315.1 GCF_001673555.1 Mycobacterium sp. 1165178.9
GTGGGACGCCACCACGCGCCCGCGCATCCCTCCGGAGCTGGTCGATGCCTACGACCGCAACGTAGACGCCCGGCGGCCATCAGGGGGGCCAGCCTGGCGGGCCAGGAGGGCAGCCGGGCGGCGGAAACACTCCGCCGGCGCAGGGCGGCCAGAACAACCCGCCGCAGGGCGGACACAACGGTCCGCCGGCGCAAGGTGGTCAGACAAACCCGCCGCAGGGTGGTCAGAACACTCCACCGCAGGGTGGCCAGACCAACCCCCCGCAGGGTGGCCAGAACACTCCGCAGCCCAACCAGCATGGTCAGAACCCAGGCCAGACGGGACAGAACAACCCGCCCAATGAACACGGCCAGTACCCGCCGCAGGGAGGGCAGAACAACCCGCCCAACGAGCACGGCCAGAACCCCCCCAACCAGGGCGGGCCGGCCAATACGCCGGCGAACACCCAGAACCCACCGCCGAACAACAGGCAGCGGTACGAGGCGCTGAATCCGCCGGCCACGCAGCCTCCGCACCCGCCCTACATTCCACGGCACGACGTGGTGACTGCCAACGCGCAGATCGGTGGCCCCGCCGGTCCGAACATTCAATTCAGCATCCCGGGTCGCGGTGCGCCCCCGCCTCCGCGCGAGCACGGTTACGGCTGGAACGACGGCCCGGCTCCCGGGCACCCGCCGCCTTTCTGGGAGGGCCCGCCTCCCCCAGGGGGCTGGAACGGTCCGCCCCCTCCGGGAGGCTGGAACCGGCCGTGGGACGGGCCGCCGCGTGATTGGGATGCGGGACGGCGCGACTTCGGACCCTTCAACTACAACACCTTTACCGTCGTCCCCGTCTTCAACTGGCAGTACGGGGGTTGGGGTTACTGGTTCTTCGGTGTGTGGGTGCCGCTGTACTGACCCGCTGTGATCACCCGGAACCGTCAGCGGGCGCAGCCGTAATCGGCGCGCCCGTTGACGCTTTCCCGCGGCTGTCTCGACCAGCACGACCGGCGCGCGGTTACTGCGGATGGGCGGCCACGTAATCGGCCGCCGGGATCGGTGCTGAGGCGTCGTATCCGATGGGCAGCAACACGTCGCCGGCCGTCGTCAGGCAATACACGTCCCACCGGTAGTACGCGGCGAACGTCGCGGGATCGGCGGCCATCAGGGCCGCGTACTGGTCGACGGCGCGGACATATTCGCGGGCATGGTTGTACCCGTAGATGGCGTGATCGCGATCGTTGGCGAAGCCATTGGCGGCCAGGTAGCGGCCCGCCGCCAGGATGCTGTCGTGGGGTGAGTGGATGTCGCCGCCCTGACCGTAGCCGGCGAACGTCGAGGGCAGGAACTGCATGGGACCCTGCGCGCCGGCGGTGCTCGCGCCGACGATGCTGCCGAAGCGCGACTCGACGAAGTTGATCGCGGCCAGGTAGTTCCAGCTGACGCCGGATTCGGACTCCGCCTGGTGGTAGTAGTTCATCAGCTCATCGGCCGGCGCCGGCGGCGCGATGCGCCACGCGGGCAGGGTTCCTCGCACCGGGGTCAGCGCGGTGAGTTGCCGCCGGGCGTCTACGTTGCGGTCGTAGGCATCGACCAGCTCCGGAGGGATGCGCGGGCGCGTGGTGGCGTCAGAT
>NZ_LZMB01000316.1 GCF_001673555.1 Mycobacterium sp. 1165178.9
CGACGGCATCTCGTAAAGCAATCTCAATTTACGTCCGTCCGCCGACAGGGATGACCCATAATTGTCGGGATAGCGATGTCGGTGGGTACATGGCTCAAGACGGACAAGCGGCCGGCAGTGTTGCCCCGACGGGGGCAGTGCTTGGCACCCCCGACGGGGGGCAGTTGGTATGCCCCCGACGGGGGTGAGTTGGTATGCCCCGACGGGGGCGGTGGTGGTGCCCCCGAAGGGGCAACAAACAATTCCGGTGTCAATGAGCCGGCAAGTGCGTCATCGTTTGGCATCCGTGCGGGACTCGACGCGCTTGCGTCCACGGATCGTTTTTGCCGTCGTTGAAGTCTTCCGGCCCGCCCTTCGGTCTTCGCCGAGATTCTCGTTGAACCATCTGTCGTATGCGGGTTGGAGCTCATCCGGCCTAACGAGAATTCCGTCGCTGACTGCCCGCAGGAGTTGCCGCTTCAGTCTCTCGTCAGTCCGATTTGTGGTGATAGCGAATGCCAACGTCTTAGGGTCTTGATCCTGAAAGCCTTTAGGCGAGGCGCGGCGGTGAAACTGCTCCACAAGGTCGCGGAATCGGTCGTCGAGGCCTTCATCGCCCAGGGTGTCCGGATTTTGTCGTACGAGGTCGACGACGGATTCCACCGATCGGAGCATCTTGACAAGCGCTGCGCGGCTTTCGGCCATCAGGCGCTTGACGTCGGTTAGGTAGAAGTCGAGATCTGCCCGCGGAGTCAGATCGTCAAGGTCGAATTTCAGCACTCGGGCAAGCGCCAGGGCTTCGCTGAGTCTGGGTTCTCGTTGGCCAGCTTCGATCCGCGTAATCCCCGAAGTATCCAGCGATACGTCGGCTTCAGCCTCCAACCGGTGAGCGAGCTGCTGTTGAGTCAGGCCTGCTCGTAGCCGGGCACTCTTCGCCCGATCGGCGAAGGTGCCCTTGACGTCGTTGGGCTCCTGGGATCGACCACCAGTCCTCTGCATGGATACAGCATACACTGCTGTGTTGCAGTAACGGTGCTAGCGATGTTACTGTTCTTTAACAGCAAGCGCTGCGATATCGCAGTAGATGTTCCTCGAACGATTGGAGGGAAAGCGCAGGAGGGCCTCGATCCGAGTTATCCCGGGTTGTCGGTCCCCTTCTTTACACTGACATTGCTTCATGAGGTGCCGTCG
>NZ_LZMB01000317.1 GCF_001673555.1 Mycobacterium sp. 1165178.9
GCGCAGCCCGGCTCGGATCACCAGCTCGCCTTCGTCAACACGCTGTGCTCCTCGGTGCTGTCGGCCGGTCATGTTGCGACGCTGGCGGCCCTGCTCGACCGCGACCCCGCCGAGTCGGGGCTGGCCGGCCTCGACATCGACACGGACCTGCGGTGGCGGATCGTGACGGCGCTGGCCACCGCGGGCGCTGTCGACGCCGACGGGCCCGCGACACCGTTCATCGATGCCGAGATTCAGCGCGACCCGACCGCCGCCGGCAAGCGTCACGGCGCGCAGGCCGCGACGGCCCGACCCCAGTTGCAGGTCAAGGACGCAGCTTGGACGACGGTGGTCGAGGACGACACCCTGGCGAACATCACCGCCCGATCGATCATCGCCGGCATCGCCCCGCCGGGGCAGGCCGAGTTGCTCAGGCCGTTCACCGGGCGCTATTTCGAGGCGATCTCCGGGGTCTGGGCGCGCCGATCCAGCGAAGTCGCCCAGACGGTCGTGATCGGCCTGTACCCGCACTGGGACATCAGTGACGACGGCGTCGCCGCCGCGGACAAGTTCCTGTCCGACCCACAGGTGCCGGCGGCGTTGCGACGCCTGGTGCTCGAGGGCCAGGCGGGGGTGAAGCGTTCGTTGCGGGCGCGCCGATTCGACGCCGGCGGGGACTGAGCCCCCACCGCAACCTAGGCCGGCGAAATCCCGGCGCTCAGCACGCGGATCGCGCTGACCAGGCCATCGACCAGGTCACCGCGCTCGAACGCCGAAGACGCGGCGGCGACACCCAGCGGTGCAGCCGACTCGGCGCCGCGGCCGCGAACCTGCGTGCCGTAGACCACCTCGATGACCTTCTGGTCGGGCGACACGGCCAGCAGCACCGCGTTGTCCGGCGTCGGCACGTCGGCCAGGATCGCGCGGGCCCGCGCGGCGGTGTCGCTGCCCAGGTCGCCCAGATAGATCGCGAAGCGCGTCTTGGATGCCCGAGAGCCGAACTTCAGCGCATCGTCCACGGCGACCAGGTCTTTGGTCGAAAACGGGAATTGCACCGACAGCTCACCCGGCTCGGTGACGCCGGAGACCCGTCCGCTCGTGGTGATCACCGACCCGTGGGGCAGCTCGGTGGGTTCCCTCGTCGCTACCTCACCACGTGCCACTGGCGCCACCTCCGACTGCGAATTCCGACGTACCGTGCCCGCCGTGGGCGTGGCCGACGTCTTCGCCGGTGGCTGCCCACAGGATCGGGGGATGCGTCCACTTCTCGCCCAACTTGTAGGCCGCCGGGTGGGGCCCCTTGTGGGACCAGATCAGCGCCGACAGCAGGATCACCAACAGCAGCGGTATTCCGACGATTAACAGATGGACATGCATAGGACTCACGACGCAAACCGTATCCCACGAAGCGATCGCCCGGCGCGACCGGACACCCGATTGCCGATCAGGCCGCGCCCTCGCCCAGATACCGGGCCCACGCCGGATCCAGTTCCTTGACGGTCGACAGCAGCCGCCAGTGCTGCCCGGTCGGCGGCAGCGGCGGGCGGCGTAGCGCCCAGCCGAGCTCGCTAAGCAACTTGTCGCCCTTGCGGTGGTTGCAGTTCGAGCAGCAGGCGACGCAGTTCTCCCAGGAATGGTCCCCGCCGCGGCTGCGGGGCAGCACGTGGTCGACGGTGTCCGCCTTCGAGCCGCAGTAGGCGCAGCAGAATCGGTCGCGGTGCATCAGCGCGGCGCGGGTCATCGGGACGCGCGCCCGGTAGGGGACCCGGACGTAAGACCGCAGCTGGATCACCGAGGGCACCACGATCGAGCTGGTCGCCGAGTGGATGACCGGGCCGGCTGGATCGTGGTGGACTACGTCGGCCTTTCCGCAGATCACCATGACGATCGCGCGGCGCAGCGGCAGCGCGGTCAGCGGCTCATAGGTGGAATTCAGCAGCAGGACCCGCCGGCGACTCCAGATGGAAGCGCCCTCCACGCGGACGGGCGGATGGAGCTCAACACTATGCAACGACGACGCGGTTGTGGGTCCGGTTGACCCTGCCGCGGCTACCTGACTGCGGTGCCTGCGGCGTCTCTTGCCCTGCGCCATAGATCCTCCGCGAACAGTCCACCATGATTCGCCGTCGATCGCACCCTATTGCAGGTGAACGCCGTGTCGATCCGGTGAACACCGGGCATGGGGCCGGGCCGGCTCCCCTTGGCGCCGCCAGGATGCACCACAATGGACGGCGATGGATCAGGTGACAGAGTCCTTCTACGACGCGGTCGGCGGTGCCGAGACTTTCCACGCGATCGTGTCCCGCTTTTACGCCCAGGTTCCCGAAGACGAGATCCTGCGTGAGCTGTACCCGCTGGACGACCTCGAGGGTGCGGAGGAACGCTTACGGATGTTCCTCGAGCAGTACTGGGGCGGCCCGCGCACCTACTCCGACCGGCGTGGGCACCCCCGGCTGCGCATGCGTCACGTGCCCTTCCGGATCACTCCCCTGGCGCGCGACGCGTGGCTGCGCTGCATGCACACGGCCGTCGCGTCGATCGATTCGCAGACGCTCGACGACGAGCACCGCCGCGAGTTGCTCAACTACCTGGAAATGGCTGCCGACTCACTGGTCAATTCGCCCTTCTAGATGCCTCGCAACCGAACGGAGCAGCATGAGCCCCGCAGCATGGTGGTCGAACGCGGTCTTTTACCAGGTCTATCCGCGATCGTTCGCCGACAGCAACGGTGACGGCGTCGGCGACATCGACGGGATCGTCGCCCATCTGGATCACCTGGAGCGGCTCGGCATCGATGCGATTTGGCTCAGCCCGGTCACCGTCTCACCCATGGCCGACCACGGTTATGACGTCGCCGATCCGCGCGACATCGACCCGCTGTTCGGCGGGATGCCCGCGATCGATCGGCTGATCGCGGCGGCGCACCGGCGGGGCATCAAGATCACCATGGACGTGGTGCCCAACCACACCAGCTCTGCGCACCCGTGGTTCCAGGCGGCGCTGGCCGCCGGCCCAGGCACCGACGCCCGGGAGCGCTACCACTTCCGCGACGGCAAGGGGCGCGACGGCGCGCTGCCACCGAACAACTGGACGTCGGTCTTCGGCGGATCCGCCTGGACACGGGTGGTCGAGCCGGACGGCAACCCCGGCCAGTACTACCTGCACCTCTTCGACGCCGAGCAGCCAGACCTGAACTGGGAGAATCCGGAGGTCTTCGAGGACTTCGCGACATCGCTGCGGTTCTGGCTGGACCGGGGGGTGGACGGCTTCCGCATCGACGTAGCGCACGGGATGGCCAAGCCGCCCGGGCTGCCCGACGCCGAGGCAGACGTCAAGGTGCTGAGCCACACCGACGACGACCCGCGTTTCAACAACCCAGGCGTGCACGACATCCACCGGAAAATCCGCAAGGTCGTCGACGAGTATCCCGGGGCGGTGACCATCGGCGAGGTATGGGTGATGGACAACCTGCTCTGGGCCGAGTATCTGCGGCCCGACGAATTGCACCTCGGCTTCAACTTCCGGTTGACCAAGATCGACTTCGACGCCGACCAGATCCGTGACGCCATCGAGAACTCGCTCGCTGCCACCGCGATCTATGACGCCGTCCCGACCTGGACGTTGTCCAACCACGACGTGGAACGCGAGGTGACTCGCTACGGCGGCGGCGACATCGGGCTGCGCAGGGCTCGGGCCATGGCGATGGCAATGCTGGCCCTGCCGGGCACGGTGTTCATCTACAACGGCGAAGAATTGGGCCTGCCCGACGTGCTGGATCTGCCCGAGGAGGTGCTGCAGGACCCGACCTGGGAACGGTCCGGACATACCGAGCGGGGCCGCGACAAGTGCCGGGTGCCGATGCCGTGGTCGGGCGAGGAGCCCCCGTTCGGGTTCTCGTCGTCGTCGCAAACGTGGTTGCCGATGCCCGAGCAGTGGGCGGCCCTGACCGTCGAGAAGCAGAGCGGCGATCCCGACTCCACCTTGTCGTTCTTCCAGCGGGCACTCGAATTGCGAAAGCGCCGCGTCGAATTCGATGGCGACGGCGTCGAGTGGCTGGATGCGCCCGGCGGCGCCGTGATCTTCCGGCGCCCCGGTGGGCTGGTCTGCGCGCTCAACGGCGGCGAATCGCCGGTGCCCCTGCCACCGGGCGAGCTGATGCTGACGAGCGCACCGCTGCTTCAGGGGAAACTGCCACCCGATTCCGCGGCCTGGCTGGCGTAGCCTGCCGGGGTCACGCCGCCGAAGTCACGGTGAGCATTTCGCGGCGGACTGATCTATATGTTGTGCATGGCTTCCTACGAGTGGACAGTGATCGGTGCCGGGCCGGCGGGCATCGCCGCGGTGGGGAGGCTGCTGGATCACGGGGTCTCGGGCGAAGGGATCGCCTGGGTTGATCCGGCCTTCGCGGGCGGCGACATCGGCCGGAAGTGGCGGTCTGTCTCCAGCAACACCCATGTCGCGCTCTTTCTCGAGTATTTCCACGGCTCCAAGGCATTTCGGTTCTCCGAAGCACCGCCCATGCCGCTCAAGGAGATCGATCCGCAAGAGACCTGTGCGCTCGGTCTGGTCGCCGAACCCCTGGTGTGGATCACCGAGCAGCTGCGTGAGCAGGTCGACGCCTTGACGACGACCGCCAGCGCGCTGTTCTTGGAGAACAGACAATGGCGGGTCGAGACGCAACAGCGCGACATCTTCGCCAAGAACGTGATCCTGGCCGTCGGCGCAGAGCCCAAAAGACTTTGCCACCCCGACCTCGAGGAGATCGGAGTCCAGGTCGCCCTGGACCCCGACAGGCTGGCCGAAGAGCCGCTCGAGGGCGCGACGGTCGCCGTGTTCGGCTCGTCGCACTCGTCGATGATCGTGCTGCCGAACCTGCTGCGCCACCCCGTCAAGCGCATTGTCAATTTCTATCAGAGCCCACTGAAATACGCTGTCTACCTGGACGATTGGATCCTGTTCGACGACACCGGACTGAAGGGCCAGGCGGCCGCCTGGGCGCGCGAGAACATCGACGG
>NZ_LZMB01000318.1 GCF_001673555.1 Mycobacterium sp. 1165178.9
GCCGTTCATCCAGAGGATCATCGACGTCACGAACACCACCGCGATGGCGTTGATGACCGTTTCCATCATCTCTTGCTGGGCCTGCGGCAGGCTCGCGGCGAACAGGTCGAGGCCGACGCCCACGCCGACGCTGAGCAGCACGGCCACGGCGACACCGGCAAACATCGGGCGGACCGTCGAGCCGTTTCGTTTGAGGAAGGCACCGACGATGCTCACGATGAGCGACGCCTCTAGGCCTTCACGGAGACCGATGAGGAATGTGCCGATGAAAACGCCGAATACGCCCTGCATACGCCCTATTTCTGTCCCGCCGATCGGGACGTTCGGCCTAGCGTAGCCGAACTGACCGGCGGGCATTAGCCCTGGTCCGGTGGCTGCCGGGTCAGCAGTCCGGCGCCGTCACGAAGTCGATGAGTTCTTCGACCCTGCTGATCAGAGCCGGCTCCAGATCGTTCCAGTCGCGCACCCGCGAACGGATGTGCCGCCAGGCTCTGGCGATGTCCGCCTGACCGTTGTGCGGCAGCCCGATCGCCTGGCACACGCCGTGCTTCCACTCCACCTGCCGCGGCACCTCGGGCCAGGCGTCCAGGCCCAACCGCTGCGGTTTCACGGCCTGCCAGATATCGACGTAGGGATGACCCACGACCAGGGTGTCGGTCCCGCCGGGCCCTCGCCGCACCGCATCGGCAATCCGCGCCTCCTTGGAACCCGCGACCAGGTGGTCTACCAGCACCCCCAACCGGCGCCCCGGCCCCGGGGCGAACTCGGCGACGATTTCCACCAGGTCGTCGACGCCACCGAGGTGCTCGACGACGACGCCTTCGATTCGTAAGTCCTCACCCCACACCTGCGCGATGAGCTCGGCGTCGTGGCGACCTTCGACGTAGATGCGGCTGGTCCGGGCGACGCGGGCGCGGACACCCGACACGGCGACCGACCCGGAAGCGGTCCTGCCCGCGGCGGTCGGTGCCGGCCGGCGCGGCGCGGTGAGGATGACGGGCCGTCCCTCGAGCAAATACCCAGGGCCCAAAGGGAACCCACGCACGTGACCGCGTCGGTCCTCGAGGTCCACTCGTCCGTATTCGACGCGCACCACCGCGCCGACGTATCCCGTCTCCACGTCCTCGACCACCAGACCCAGTTCGGCCGGATGCTCGGTCGAGCGGGGCTTGCGTCGCCCCGCGGCGAGGACATCGGTTCCATAGCGATCCATCACGCGGCAATACTAGAAAGCCTTGCGGCCAAACACTGTTACGGCGCGCCACGTTCGGCGAATTGGCACCGAAGTCACTTTCGACGCGCCGGCTACCACCGGCCGTAAAATTTGTGTTTTAACTGTGTGGCGTTACTCAGCTGATGGCATTGACGATGGTACGTTGCTAGCTAAGCAAGCACTGCCGCTCACGCGCAACTTGCGGCGGTTAGCGAGGTGGACATATGGACCTGTCGCATTGGGTGACGAGCATTGTGGCTTTCGTGCGGGCCGGTTACCCCGCCGGCATGCCGGCCACCGGGCATGTGCCACTTGTGGCGTTGACGCGCCGACGGCTTTGCGGCGACGACATCAACGCGATCGCAAGGGATCTCATCGCGCGTCGGCTCTGGCCGATAAGTTCCATCGATATCGGCGTGGAGATCACCCGCGTCATCAATCAGCTGCCCTCCCCCGACGACGTCGCGCGTGTCCAGCGACGCGTCCATGCGCTTCGTTGCTCCCGCGGGTAGGCACCGCCAACGCCGAGCGTGATCAACAGATTCGGTGGCCATCCACACCGAAGAAGTGCAGGTGCCCGGGTTCCGGGTGCAGCCGCACCCTGCTGCCCTTCTGTGGTGGGTTGCGTCCATCGGCCCGCGCGACGATGGGCGCATCGATTACCTTGCCGGACCCGGTGATTCGCCCGTACAGGTAGGCATCCGCCCCCAGTTCCTCGACCACGTCGACCTCCATCTCGACACCGAGATCACCTAACTCGAAATGTTCGGGACGAACCCCGACCACGACTTCGCCCGCGGTGCCGGCGGTCTCCCGGGGCAGGGTTATGGGCCAATCGCCCAATGTCACAGTGGATTCCACGACGGGAAGGGTGAACAGGTTCATCGCCGGCGATCCGATGAAACCCGCCACGAAGACGTTGTTCGGGTTCCGGTAGAGCTCGCGGGGTGGCGCGAACTGCTGCAGCACGCCGTCGCGCAGGACGGCGACGCGGTCGCCCATGGTCATGGCCTCGACCTGGTCATGGGTGACGTAGACGGTGGTGGTGCCCAACCGCCGTTGCAATGCGGCGATCTGGTTGCGCGTCTGCACCCGGAGTTTGGCGTCGAGGTTGGACAGTGGTTCGTCCATCAGGAACACGTGGGGCCGGCGGACGATCGCGCGGCCCATCGCCACTCGCTGGCGTTGCCCGCCGGACAGGTCCTTTGGCTTGCGATCGAGATAGGGTTGCAGGTCAAGCAATTTCGCCGCGTCCAGGACCCGCGCGCGAATCTGGTCCTTCGGCGTCTTGGCGATCTTCATGGCAAACCCCATGTTCTGGGCCACCGTCATGTGCGGGTAGAGCGCATAGTTCTGAAACACCATCGCGACGTCACGATCCTTGGGATCGACGTTGGTGACGTCTCGCTCGCCGATCCGGATATGCCCAGAGTCCACGACTTCCAGCCCGGCCACCATCCGCAGCGAGGTGGTCTTGCCGCACCCGGACGGTCCGACCAGGACGACGAATTCGCCATCACCGACGACGAGGTCCAGGTTGTCCAGAGCCGGCCGGTCCGCTCCCGGGTAGCGCCGGGTTGCTTGCTCGAATGTCACCGAGGCCATGGCTAACCACCCAGCCCGGTGACGGCGATTCCGCGGACGAACGAGCGTTGCGCGACCGCATAAATGATGACCAGGGGCAGCATGATGAGCATCGAGGTTGCCATCAGAACCGGCCACCGGGCAACATATTCGCCCTTCATCCGGACCAGGCCCAGCGTCAGGGTGGC
This sequence comes from Mycobacterium sp. 1165178.9, assembly GCF_001673555.1. Taxonomy (GTDB): domain Bacteria; phylum Actinomycetota; class Actinomycetes; order Mycobacteriales; family Mycobacteriaceae; genus Mycobacterium. Next base: position 2,986 of record NZ_LZMB01000318.1, read on the forward strand.
CAGGCTGTTGCGCTGAATCATCAGCAGCGGCCACAGAAAATCGTTCCAGACGTTGACCCAGGTGAGCACGGCGAGCACCATCACCGCCGGTCGTGCGTGCGGCAGCAGGATCCGCCAGTAGACCTGCCACGGTGAACAACCGTCGAGTATCGCCGCCTCCTCCAGATCGGTGGGCAGGGTGCGGAAGAACTGCCGCATCAGGTACGTGCCGAACGCGCTGCCGAAGAAACCCGGCACGATCATGGCCCACGGCGTGTCGACCCAGCCCAGAGTTCGCATCACTAGAAACTGCGGGATCACGGTGACTGTCAGGGGCACCATCAACGTGCCGAGATACACGACGAACAGCGTGTCGCGGCCACGGAAATCCAGTCGCGCAAAGGCATAACCGGCAAGTGAGCAAAAGAAGACATGCCCCGCGGTGACGCAGCCGGCGTATAGCACGGTATTGAAAAACATTCGCCCGAACGGCATCAGCGCGAACACCTCGGTGTAATTGGACCACCGCGGGTGGGACGGCAGCAGCGTGGGCTCGCTGACTTCGCCTTCCGTTTTCAGCGAGCCCGACACCGCCCACGCGATCGGGAACAGCGCGCACCAGGCGACGGCGAGCAACGCGCCATACACCACGCCGCCGCGCACCACAGTGTGCTTGATGACGCCCTCACTTAAGCCCACGCGAAGTCTCCAGAGATCGTCGATGGCTGACCCGCAACTGCACCACTGTCAGTACCAGCAGGACGGCGAACATCACCCATGCCAGCGCGGAGGCGTATCCGAATTCGAGGAACGAGAACGCGTGCTGGAACAGCATGATGCCCAGGACGTAGGTCGCCGATTCCGGCCCACCGCTGGGGCCGTTGAGGACATAGACCATGTCAAACGCCTGGAAGGCGTGGATGACCGAGATGATGATCACGAACGATATCGACCCTCGGATCAACGGAACCGTGATGGACACGAACTGTCTTATCTCGCCGGCGCCGTCGATCTTGGCCGCTTCGTAGACCGTTCCCGGAACACCTTGCATCGCCGCCAGCAAGACGACGGTCGCGAAGGGCACGCTGCGCCAGACGCTGACAATGCACAGTGAGGCCATGGCCCAGTGCGGATCGACCAGCCACGGGACCGGACCAAGTCCGACCCAGCCGAGCATGATGTTGAGCAACCCGTTGTCGGTGTTGAAAACGAACTGCCACACCACCGCCATCACGACCGATGAAATAGCCAGCGGCAGAAAGACGATCGTTCGGAAGACGCCGATGCCCCTGACCTTCTGGTTCAGCACCCCTGCGACGGCCAGGCTGATGAGGACCGTCGGCACGACCGTTCCGAGGGTGAAGATCACCGTGTTGCGGATCGCGATCACGAAGAGCGGGTCGGAGGTGAACAGCTCCCCGAAGTTCTTCAGGCCCACGAATTTCGGTGGGGTGAACACATCCCATTCCTGCAAGCTCATGTACAGCGAAAAGCCCAGTGGAAAGAGCATGAACACGGCGACCGCCGCCATGTTGGGTGCCACGAACAACCGGCCCGCCCACCCGTGTCGCCGCCACGGGCTCGGGTCCTTCGGGGCCCTCCTCGCCCTGCCGGCCAGCGCGGTCGCGCCAGGTGCACCCGTCGAGTTCATGGACTGCGCAGCACTTCGTCCACAGAGCGGGACAACCCGCTCAACGAGGTGGCCGCCCGGTTGCCCCGCAGGACGGGCCCAAAGTTGCGGTCCATCAAGGCATTGACTTTCTCCCACGCCGGCGTGATCGGCAGGCCCTGTGAAAAGGCCGGCCCTTCGGTGAGCACACTGAGATTGCCGAGCCGTCGATGAGCCTTAGCGAAGCCGTCCGATCGCAACGCTGAGCGCAGCACGGGAACGAACAAAAGCGATTCACCGATCAATGCTTGCCCGACGGGACCGGTCGCGAACTTCACGAATTCCCATGCCTGCTCTTTGCGGGAGCTGCTCGCCGAGATGGCCAGTCCGGTAGCGCCGATATCGGAATACGCCGCGTGACCCTTTCCCAGCGCCGGGCCGACCGGCAACGGAGCGACATCGAAATCAAGATCCTCGGCGCGGATGTAGGTCTGGTAGCGCCAATGCCCGCCGAGCGCAATCGCCGCCCGCCCAACCGCGAAAAGATTGGGTGTCGACATGGACTGCGTCTCTGATGCGTTGGGCGCAACCCGGTATGTGTTGGCCAGATCGGCGTAGAACTGCACCGCTTCCTGGAACGCCGCCTTATCGAAGTTGAAGTGGGTCGGATTGAGCCGCGGGTTGGACCATGCGACGCCGTTGTTCATCGCGAACAGGCCGGCCGAATAGTAGGAACCCCAGGTGTTGACGAAGCCGTACTGCCCGGCCCGACCGGATGCGTCACGCTTGGTCAGAGCTCGCGCCGTGTCCAGGAATTCGGTGAAATCCCATGGCTGTTCCCATGTCTTGGGCGGCGCCGGCACCCCGGCCTCGGCGAATAGCCGCTTGTTGTAGAACATGTAGTTGCCCGACCACTGTTCGGGCAGCGCGTACTGCTTTTCGTTGAACGTGAAGGTTTCGTACAGCGCCGGAATACTATCCGCCTTGAGCTGGTCGGCGAACGCCTTGTCCCGTGCCAACAGCGTGTTCATGTCCAGCAGCACACCGCGGTCGGCGAGTTCGGCGTAGGTCAGTTCCCACGTCATGAGCACGTCGGGGCATTTGCCGCCGACGCAAAACGTCGAAAGCTGTTGCATGACGCCCGGACCGGACTGCACCGGCCGAACCTTGATATCGGGATGACGGCGCGCGAACTCGTCGACGATCCGCATCCTTGCGTCGCGCTCGTCCGGATTGGCCGCGAAGAAGAAGGTGAGGGCGTCGTCTTCGGGGGCGCACCCGGCCGGCCACGGTGCCAGCGCGGCGGCGGAAAGCGCGCCCGCGCCCCGCAGCAGGTCGCGCCGTCCGAACGGCCTATCGAGCATGACTCTCCCAGTCTTGCCCCGTGGCCGGCTTCCCGGTCACTTGTGTCTGACGTCCTTGGTACCCGATCAGATCGTGATGTTTCTGGATCGGCCACCGGGGCAACGTCAGCGCGGTCCGACGGATCCGCTCGGCATCGTTGGTGATGTCGATCGTGTGGATGCGACCGTCGGCGCCGATGCCGATCACCAGCAGGACCTCAGCGTGCCCGCGGGCCGCGAGCACGATGCCCGGTGCCCCGTCGATGAGCATGACAGCACCAGCGCGCGCCCGCCGAGCGAACCGACGAGTCTCGGTGGCGACCTCGGGGGCGCCGCGCAACGTAGTTGGCACGTTGGCCGGGACGAGGGCCGGATCGACCGTGCGCACCACCTCGGGAGCCAGCAGTTCCAGCAGGCCGGCGATATCACCGCCGCGGGAGGCCGTCAGGAACGCCTCCACCACCTTCAGGTGCTGGGCCGTGCGGCGCGCAGGGGCGGCCGGCTGCGCGTGCACACGGTCGCGCGCCCTGCTTGCCAGCTTCTTGGCTGCGTCCGGTGACCGATGCATCACTGCGGCGATCTGGTCGAACGGCATCGCGAAAACGTCGTGCAGCACAAAGGCGACGCGCTGCGGCGGGGACAGGCGGTCGAGCACGACGAGCAGCGCGCTGCTCACCGACTCCGTCAGCAGCGCGTCCTCGTCGGCCGGCGCCGACGCCGTCTGGGCCAGCCGGTCTAGTTCGTCGGGCCCGGCGAGGGGTTGTTCGGCGCGACGCCTGCGCGCCCGAAGCTGGTCGAACGCCTCGCGCGCGGTGATCGTCGTGAACCAGCCCGTAAGATTCTCCACAGCGTCGAAGTCGGCACGACTGGCCTTCAGCCACGCCGACTGCACCGCGTCGTCAGCGTCTGCCACCGAGCCCAGCAGCTGGAACGCGACCGACCTCAGATGTCGTCGGTCGGCGTCGAAACGCGCCGCCAGACCCGCCAAATCCTTTGTTGCGCTCATGGGTCACCTTTTCCGCACGAAAGTCGTCAAGAAGATGACCCCGTCCAACGGACTTCCTATGGCAAAGGAGACAAGCACCATGACCTTACCGATTGTGCGCCGCGGCGCGCGGCGCGCGTACCCGACTCGCCGCTGCGGAATTTGCTGCGCGACAAGGGATTGATTCCGGATGAACACCGCACTTGTCGTGATCACGCTGATCACCGCCGTTATCACCGCCGCGGTCGCCATCGCCGACTTCGTTCCGGCCCGATTCGTTCTGGCGAACTCTGCCGAGGTCGGGGTGCCGCGCTCCTGGTTACCGGCGCTTGGCGCGGCGAAGCTGGCCGGAGCCGCCGGGATCGTCGTCGGCCTGCTGGGCCCGTGGCAGTTGGGCATCGCGGCCGCCGCTGGCCTGGTTGCGTTTTTCGTCGGCGCGGTGACGACCCACCTGAGGGCGCACGTCCTGTACAACATCGCGTTTCCCGGCGCGTACCTGTGCCTGTCCGCGGCATCGCTGGCGCTGATGGTGGTCGTGAGGCATGCCTGAATTCGGCGGATCAGGCTGGAAAATACCTGATCAGGTTGATGGCGTTGCCGCGCCAAGCCACGTCGGCGAACACGATGGCGCGTCCGTGACTCGAGTTGAGTGAGACCGCGACGGTGGGGCCCGCGCTGTTCATCTTGGTTGCGCCGACCCCGTCCAGTTGCTCCATCAGCTCGGCCAGTTCGAGCGGATCACGATCGCCCAATGTTATTGCGGCATCCGACGACAGCACTCGCGCCGCGGAGAAGCTGTCCTTCCGTGCGACGGCGTCGAGGAACGTCGTCAGCAGTCGCTGGTGGCGCGCTCCCACCCGCCGGAAGCCGGCCATGAAACCCGCAGTGCCACGCCAGCCCTGATTGCTCAACAGCCCCTTTGACAGGTCCAACGCGGGCCGCAGGGCACCCGAACCGGTGCGCAGGAACTGCAACATCATGGAGGGAAGCTCCCAGTAGGCCCGCAAGTGGCCAATCTTCCACTCGCCGTTGGCTTCTCGGAGGTCATAGCGCAGGAAGGCGGGAATGTACATCGTCACGGCCGAACCCATCGTCACCTCGAGTTCGAGGTCACGCAGCACCGTGGTGCCGACGACTATGTCGAGATCGCGATGGAACTTGATGTCACGCGGACCGATGAAGGTGTCATAGAAGCGCTCGATCTGCTCATGCCCCACATGCGGTCGCGAGCCCACGGGGTCCTCGATGCGGCCGTCACCAGTGAACAGTCCCACCCACCCGGCGCGATCGTGCGCGGCGGCCGCCTGCGGCGAACGCTCCAGGGCGGCGAGCAGACGTTCCCGATCCAGCGGCACCGCCACTACGGTCCCCCGACCAACTCGATGCCGGCGGAGCGCATTTCCGCCAGGGCTTCGGCGGCCGAGTCGGCGGCGGCGGCCGCGGTCAGGTCCACCAGCACCCTGGTGGCCAGGCCCGCCGCCGCCGCGTCCTCGGCGGTCCGGCGCACGCAGAAGTCGGTGGCGATGCCGACGACGTCGACCTCGTCGACCCCCCGTCGCCGCAACCATCCAAGTAGCGTCGTCCCGTTCTCGTCGACGCCCTCGAAACCGCTGTAGGCCGCGGCGTGAGCACCCTTGCGGAAGACGGCATCGATGTGCCGGATGTCGAGGTCCGGGCGAAGGTTCGCGCCCGCGCTTCCGGCGACGCAGTGCACGGGCCAGGTGGATGAATAGTCCGGCCGGTCGGAGAAATGATCGCCCGGGTCGATGTGGAAGTCCTGGGTCGCCACGACGTAGTGGTAGCCCGGGTCACCGGACAGATAGGTGTTGATCGCGGGCGCCACAGCAGCGCCGCGTGCCGTCGGCACCGAGCCGCCCTCGCAGAAATCGTTTTGTACGTCGACGATGATCAACGCTCGCACGCGCTCCACCCTATCGGTGTGCACCTCGATGTCGATGCCGGTCTAGCTGGGGATATTGACGTTGCGGTTTGCTCGACAGACAGCCGGGTAATACACCGGCCATGGTGCTCAGGAGAATCGCGCGACCCCTGTTGTCAGTGGCTTTCATCGGGCAAGGAGTCAATTCGCTGCTCAATCCCAAATCGGCGGCCGAGGCCGCCGCGCCGGCAGTGGACGGCCTTCAGGCGTTGCCGGATTCGGTGAGTAGCAGCATTCCCAGCGATCCCGAGACGGTCGCGCAGATCACCGCGGCCGTGCAAATCGGTGGCGGCCTGCTGCTTGCCACCGGCAAACTCCCTCGCGTCGCGTCGGCGGCGCTCGCGGTGACGGTGTTGCCGGCCAACCTCGGGACGCATTCGTTCTGGAACGAAAGCGACCCGGTGGCCAAAGCCCAGAAACGCCAGCAATTCCTCACCGACCTCAGCCTGCTGGGCGGACTGTTGATCGCCTCCGCCGACACCGCCGGTAAGCCCTCGCTCGGGTGGCGTGGCCGGCGCGCGGCCGAACGGCTCTCCGAGCGGGTGTCGTCCGCGTGGCCCGGTTCCGACGACTCGGCCTTCGATGCGTCCGAGCTGGGTGATCGGATCGCACACGGCTTGCAGGTCGGCGCCGAACGCGGTCGCGAACTCGCCAGCACCGCAGCCGAACGCGGCGCGCCCTACGCCGAAGCCGCGCTCGAACGCGGCCGTGAACTCGCCAGCACCGCAGCCGAACGCGGCGCGCCCTACGCCGAGGCCGCGCTGGAACGGGGCCGGGAGCTGGCGAGCACCGCTGCCGACCGCGGTAGGCCGCTGGCGAAGAAGGCCCGCAAGCGCGGGGAGCAATGGGCCGACGAGGCCGCCGATCGGGCCGCCTATCTGGCCGAAAGGGCGCGTAAGCGCAGCGAAGAGCTTGCCGATGATGCCGCCGACCGGGCCGCGCCGTTGGCCAAGAAAGCCCGCAAACGCAGCGAGAAGCTGGCCAAGAAAGCCCGCAAGCGTAGTGAGAAGTTGGCCAGCACGGCGCGGTCGCGCGGCGAGGAGTTCGCCGAAACCGCCCGTCAGCGCGGTAGCGACCTGGCCGACACCGCGCGCGAGCGAGTCGGCAGTCAGGTCGACACCGGCCGCCGCAAGCTGTCCTGGTAGTCGCGGAGGCCGCAGTCCGGTTCGAGCTAGCCGGGCCAGCGCGCCCGCAAGTTCTCCGGCGCCCAGGTGGGCCACTCGGGCGCGCCTACCGTCAGGCCGCCACTGAGCCGCGCGACGATGCGCGGGCCGCGAAGCCGGCTGTTGTCGTAGACGGTCGCAAGGTCGGACAGGGCAATCGCCTCGGCGACCGGTATCCACAGCCGTTGATGGCGCTGCCGAATCTTGGCTTCTGGTACGTCGTGTCCGCCCGCTGTTACACGGTGCCGGACGCGTTCGACCGCAAGGTCTGCCGGGATGAGCAGCACGTGCAGCACGACGGTGAAGTCCGCACCGCGCGCCGCGTGGATGAGATCCAGTTTCGAGGGATGGGAGAACACCGTCTCGGCGATGAAGGATCGGCCCAGTTCGATCAGCTTTGCGCGGGTGTCGGCGGCGATGCGCGCGGCGTCGTAGGCGTGCGATGTCGGATCTTCCGGCCAGCGTTGCCTCGCGATCTCGTCGGCGTTGACCACGAGGCTTCCCGGCAACAGCGGTGCCAGGGTGAACGCGATGAACGTGGACTTACCGGCGCCGTTGGGCCCGACCACCAGATCAAGTCGATCCATCGGGCCGCCGAACCGCAGGCGAACGCCGGGTCAGCGCCCGGCCGCGAGCACCACCGCGGCGCCGTCGGGGCGGTGCTCGACGATCTCGCCGTCGTCGTTGAGGGCGACGGTGGTCACCCCTTGCCCGGCAAGCGTCGCCCCGTAGTTGGCGCGCGCCAGGCTTTCTTCGATGGCCGCCGAGATCTCGGCGTTGAACACCACGCCCTCCTCGACCGTGAGTTCGCTGGTTGCCAACTGGCCCGCGAGTGCGGCTTCGACTCGACGCCGCGATGCCGTGTGCTGGCTGGACACCGCGCGCCCGACCCGAGCCCAGTGGTCGAGTTGCTGCTTGGCCGAGCGGCTCTGGCGGGCGCCCTCGGCCGCCGCGCTGTCCATCAGGTCGGACGCGCCGGTGTAGCATTATGCTACAGCTTGTAACGAAGTGTTGCATTGGAGGAAGTCATGGCCGAGGCCCTCGATCGTGTCACGCGGGTTGCGTCCGACCTGATGGACAGCGCGGCGGCCGAGGGCGCCCGCCAGAGCCGCTCGGCCAAGCAGCAACTCGACCACTG
>NZ_LZMB01000319.1 GCF_001673555.1 Mycobacterium sp. 1165178.9
CGCAAAAACCGATGCTCATGCTGCCTTTTTCGAAGAACTGCCAACGCGCGGCGAACCCGATTTCGCACTCGGCCCAGACCTGTGCTGGTGCTGTATGGCCCTCCAGCCCGCGGGCCTGCAATGCCGCGTTGAGCCGATCCGAGCTGGTGCGGGCGGATGTATCACTGGGCCGAGTGCGAAATCGGGTTCGCCGCGCGTTGGCAGTTCTTCGAAAAAGGCAGCATGAGCATCGGTTTTTGCGCACCGGCAATCGAGCCGGCCCGGCACTTTGGCCGCGACGGCACGGTCTGAACAAGCATTCGGCTCGCTATCGGCACGCACATTCAGGGCAGCTTCGTGTGGCGTCGTTATTACAAGTCATATTGTTGTATTCAGTTCACTGCGAGGACCTGCAACGCGGCTGTACGTGAGCTGCCGAAAGTCTGTGGACTTGTTATGAGGTAGCCGTCAAAGGGCCCGCGTCAGGTCTCCCAACCAGCCACGATCGGCCGGCACCCAGTCGAGATCATGCAGCTCAGCCGCCGTGATCCAGCGCAACGCGCGGTGGTCTCGGGCGTCGGGTTCGCCCCGGATCAGGCGCACGCGGTAGGCCCGCAGCGTGAACCGGCCGTCCACCGCGATGTCGTCGCCAAGCCGGTCGCCCACGACGACGTCGCCTGCGGCCAGGCCCAGCTCCTCGGCCAGCTCGCGGGCCAGCGCGTCGCGCTCCGTTTCGGCGGGCCCCACCTTGCCGCCGGGCAGTTCCCAGCGGCCGGCCAGCTCCGGCGGGCGGGCGCGCTGTGCCACCAAGACCTTGGAGTCGCAGATCAGGGCGCCGGCGACGACAATCTGGGTCGGCATGGCCAGTGACGGTATACCGTCGGGCCCCTCGGCTGGACACGATGCCCTTGGCTCGCGAAGGCCGATGTCGGCCAACATGGCATCAAACCCTCGTGATATGGATCGAATTCCCTTGCAGCACAGCGGCTCTCTTACAGTTTGGGCGCGACCGTGGGATACTCGGCTCGAGGCGGTAACTATCTCCAATGGGCACTTCCAGGAATGGGGGTTGGCAATGAGCACCGAACCCGCAAAGACGTTTCCCCGCACCTTCAGGGGCTATGACACGGCCGCGGTCGATGCCTACATCCAAGTGTTGCTCGCGAAGCAGAAGTTCCTCATCGACGAAGTTCAGAACCTCAGAGCCCAGCGCAAAGAATCCGGCGATGAAGCGGCAGCGCTGCGCATTGAAGTCGCCTGCCTCGCCGATGAGGTCGCCCTGCTCTCGGACACCTCGCCGTCGCCCTACGCGATGCAACATCGGATGGCGAAGTTGCTGCGGCGCGCGCTCGATGAGATTTCCCAGATGCAGAGCGAGTCTCGCGCCGAGGTAGAAGCGTTGATCGCCCAGGCCGAGGCCGAGACCGAGGCTGCCCAGCGAGAGCACCGGGAGTTGCTGGCGGACATCGCCGCGCAGCGCAAGGCGGTGGAGACGGAATGTGCGGCAACCAGGAGAGAGTTCGACGCCGAACTCGCCCGGATGCGTGCTGAAGCCCAATCGTCGATCGATGAGGCGTGGCAGCAAGCCCAGTATGAGCGCGAACAACTCATCGCCGAGGCGAAACAGAGAGCTCGTCATTCCGATGAGCAGGCCCGGGCGGCGCTGGCCGAGTCGAATCAGCAACGAATCATGATCCTGGAGGAACTGATGGGCGTCGCCCGCGACCTGCAACGGGTTCCGGACATCCTCGAGTCGGCGTATCAGGAACGAAACAACCCGCCGGAAGAAAGCGTCGTGGTTCAGCTGGATCAGAAGAATCAGACGCCAGGTCCGGCTGTTGCCTCGTAGATGACCACTCGGGACGGCCGCAAATTCGGACCCGTCCCTGCCCCTTGATCAGCCGCGAAATCATCTCCCACGGCGCGGCCGGTGACGGTATACCGTCGAGGCATGGCTGTGTTAACGGATGAGCAAGTAGACGCCGCACTGCCCGATCTCACCGGATGGGAGCGCGCCGACGGCGCCCTGCGCCGCTCGATCAAATTTCCGAGTTTTCTCGCCGGCATCGATGCCGTACGCCGGGTGGGCGAGCACGCGGAGAGCAAGGACCATCACCCCGACATCGATATTCGTTGGCGGACAGTAACTTTCGCTCTTGTCACGCACTCCGAGGGTGGCATCACCAAAAACGACATCGACATGGCCCGCGACATCAACGGCATCGTCGACAACTAGAGTGCGGCCGGGCCCTTCTGCTCGGTCTCCCGGCTGCCGGTTGCCGCGATCCAGATCAACGTCGCCATCGCCGCCGCGATGTAGATGAGCTCGGCCCAGGCCAGGTACCACGGCCGGCTGATCTGCCAGATGGTCGGCTGGGCGAAGCTCAGCAACCACGGCACGCCGATCACGGTGAGGGCCAACCAGCCCCACCCGATGATCCGCGCGCCACGCAGCTCGTGCACCGGGCCGTGGATCGCCCAGATCATCAGCGGTACCAGCCACACCCAGTGATGGGTCCACGAAATCGGTGAGAGCAACAACCCGAACAACTCCACCACCAGCAGCCTGCCCAGCCGATCCGAGGAGTCCAGGGCACGCCAGGCCAGCACGGCCAGCACCGCGGTGACGGCGACGGCGGCGACCAGCGGGGGACCGAATCCGACGTCGTGGCCCAGGATCCGCGAAATGCCGCCGCGCCAGGACTGATTGAACGCGGTGGCGACCGGGCCCACCCGGTGGGCGTCGCCCAGCAGGTCGGTGAAGTAGTACCGCGTCTGATCACCGACGACCAACACCGAAATCCCAATCGTGGCAACGAAAACGACCGCTGAGAACACCGCCGCACCCCATCGGCGAGCGCCGACCAGGTAGACGCCGGTGATCGCGGGGGTCAACTTGATTCCCGCCGCCACCCCGACCAACAGCCCCGACAACCACCACCGCGTCGTGTACACCGCCCACAGCGCCGCGGTCATCAGCAACACGTTGACCTGGCCGTAGTCGAAGGTGCTACGCAGCGGCTCGATCCAGATGGCGGCCGCCGTCCACAACATCGCGACGCGCCGGCCGACGGCGCCGTCCGCGACGCCCATCAGACGCTGGCTGAGCCGGACCGCGCCGTACAGCGCCGCCATGGTTGCGATCTGCCATACGAAGGCAACGAGGCCGAACGGCAACAGGTGCAGTGGGTAGAAGACGACGGCCGCGAACGGCGGGTAGGTGAACGGCAGCGGGAAGTCCGGCGTCTGGTCTGCATAGACGTAGCTGTACAGAGTGCCGGGGTGGTCGATCGCGGCGGATCCGCCGAGGTACACGTGTAGGTCGACGAAGTTCGCGCCGTTGGGAGCCAGATACGTCCAGGCCAACCGCGCCGCGACGCTCGCGATGAGCAGCATCGGCGCGCCCACCTGAAGGGCGCTCGCCAACCGCTGGGGCTTGGATGCCGCCGGAGCGGCCGAGATGGTGTCTATCCGCCCGACTTTAGCGAGCGGGATACGCGCCGCAGCGCCGTCGTTCCCGCCTGAGCCGTCGGAGGCCCGTTAAAGGGCTTATTCGACGCGTTCGGTCACCGATGTCACTCGTATCCGTAACGAGTCTATAAATGCCACACGTGTCACTTGAGTCCCATCTGTATCAAAGTAACTTCAGCGCCGGACCTGTAATCGATCAATCAGGGAGAGTCATGCCAACCATCTGGACTTACATGCGTGCAGCCGCCGTCGTGGTCGGCTCGTCCGCAGCGCTATTGACGGGCGGTATCGCCCACGCCGACCCCGTGCCCGCCCCGGCCGTGCCGAACATTCCGCAGCAGCTGATCAGCTCGGCGGCCAACGCGCCACAGATCCTGCAGAACCTCGCGACCGCACTCGGCGCAACGCCGCCGGCGGCTCCGGCCACCCCGGGCATCAGCTTCCCGGGCGTTCCGGCGGCCACCTCGCCGGCAACCGCGGCGGCTCCGGCGGCGGGTCTTCCGTCGATTCCCGGATTGACCGCGCCGACCAGCCCCGGCGCCCCGGTGTCTTCTCCGGCGACCAGCCCCTTGGTTCCGGGCCTGGCGCAGTCGGCGACCCCCGCGGCGCCGTCGACGGCGACCGGCGGCATTCCGGGGATGATCCAGGGCCTGACCGGTGCGCAGCCGGCGGCTGCGAGTCCCGCCGCTCCGGCGGCCCCGTCGATCCCGGGCCTCCCGGCTATCCCGGGGCTGTCGGCACCGGCGGCACCGGCCGCTCCGCCCGCTCCGCAGCTTCCGCAGGCGCAGGTCAACATGCCGGCGCTGCCGGCCGGCCTGCCGGTCAGTGTGCCTCCGAAAGTGACGCTCCCGCAGGATCTGCCGGCGCTCGCTTCGGGTCAAGCTCCGGCCGCGCCCGGCGCACCCGCGCCGGCGCTCAGCCCCGCGGGACCGGCAGCGCCGCTGCTGGCCGCCCTGCCCTGATCAGTTCGTAAACGGCTAAACCACTACTGATAACCGGAGGACACCGTGGCAACCACTTGGAATCTGTCCAAAGGTTTGGCCGCTTTCGTCACGGCATCGGCTGTCGCGTTCGGGCTCTGCCCGGGCGCGGCAGCCGACCCGGCGGCGCCGCAGCCGATACCGCAACCGAATGCGGCCCAAGGGCTGCCGGGTCTGCCCGCCTTGTCGCAGCTGGGCCCGCTCATCCAGCAAGCGGCCACCGACCCGCAGCAAGCGACGCAGCTACTGATGGCCGCGGCGCAGGCTTTCGCCCACAACCCGAGCACGCCTAACGAGTCCAAAAACGTTGCGGCGGCGGTCAATCAATTCGTCGCCGAGCCCGCCGCGCCGGTCCAGCACGTGCCCGCGACAGGGGTGGAACCCGGTTTGCAGGCCCACCTGCCGTCCGGCATCGACCCGGCTCACGCGGCCGGCCCCGCTGCCGCTCCGGCACCCGCTGCGGCTCCGGCACCCGCCGCCACTCCAGCACCCGCCGCCGCTCCAACTGCGGCTCCGGCGCCCGAGGCGCACCTGCCCGCCGGCACCGACCCGGCCCACGCGGCAGGTCCCGCCCCCGCTGAGGTGCCCGCCGCACCGGGTCCGGCGGAATGGTCGAAGGCGCCCGTCGCCGCGCCGGTTCCGGCACCACCGGCACCAGCAGCTGCACCACCGGCACCGGCCGCGGCACCCCCGGCGGCGCCTCCCGCACCGGAAGCCGCACCGGCGCCGGCACCGGCACCCGCTCCCGCGGCGGCGGCCCCGGGCTTCGGCCCTGACACGCCGCCCACGCAGGACTTCATGTACCCGTCGATCGGTACCAATTGCCTCGCGGACGGCACCAATGCCATCGCCACCGCGCTGTCGGTCGCGGGGCCGGCCAAGATTCCGCTCCCCGGCCCGGGGCCCGGCCAGACCGCCTACGTGTTCACCGCGGTCGGCACACCCGGACCCGCCGAGGTGCAGAAGCTGCCGCTGAATGTCACCTGGGTGAACCTGACCACCGGCAAGTCCGGGACCGTCGCGCTCAAGCCGCGCCCGGACATCAATCCGGAGGGGCCGACGACACTGAGCGCGATCGCCGACACCGGCTCGGGCAGCGTGATGTCGACGATCTTCGGGCAGGTCACCACCAAGGAAAAGCAGTGCCAGTTCCTGCCCACCATCGGCTCGACGGTGGTGCCGTAAAGGACCGGCGCCGCCACCGTCTCGTCGCCTGCGGATGCGCGTGTCCCCGAGCGGGGCACGCGCATTCGCGTCGGGCGGGTGCCGCGCTAGTACGCCATGAACAGGATGGCGTCGCGGTCGTACTCGAGGCCAGGATGGACGCTGGCGAGGTGAGCTTGGGTCAGCTCGACCAGTTCGTCCTCATCCTTGCCGACGATGGCTTCGCCGCACGGACACGTTATGTGCGTCTTCACGTTGTCGCCCTTTCCTTCTGTGGACCATCTACTTCGCCGCTTTGGCTGCCGCTTTCATCTGCTTCTTGTACGCGCGCACTTTCCCCATCGATTGGGCGTCGACGATGTCGGCGACGGAGATGTGCGCACCGGCCCGGCCGAAGTCCCCCGCGGCCGCGCGCCAGCCTTTCGGTGTCACGCCGTACTGCTTGCCCAGCAGTGCCAAAAAGATCTGCGCCTTGACGTCCCCGAATCCAGGCAATCCCTTGATCCGCCGCAGCAGCTCGCTTCCGTCGGGGTCGCCGGCAGTCCACAATCCGGCCGCGTCGCCGTCGTAGCGGTCCACGATGATCTGCGCCAGCGTTTGGATGCGCTTGGCCATCGATCCCGGAAAGCGGTGTATCGCAGGCCTTTGCGAGCACAACGCGGCGAACTTGTCCGGGTCGTAGTCCGCAATTTGGGCGGCATCGAGGCTGCCCATCCGGTCCGCGATCTTCTTCGGTCCGGCGAACGCCGTCTCGAAGGGGACCTGCTGGTCGAGAACCATCCCGATGAGCAACGCCAACGGACTCTCGTCCAGCAGCTCGTCGGCCTCAGGATCTTGAGCGAGGCAAAGTTTCACCGTCAACGATCTTCCTTCCGCGCAGCACCCTGGGACCGCGGGCCCATTGCCGCAAGACTACTCACCAGCAATGACCGGGTTATCGTGGCGTAGTGGTGGATGAGAGCAAGCTGGCACTGATGCTGGCTCGCGACGAGCTGCATCAGCTCGTCACCGCCTACTGCAGGGCCGTCGACCGCGCCGACTACGACACGCTGCGTAGCCTGTACCACCCCGAGGCGACCGATTCGCACGGCTCGTTTTCGACCGGGGGCGTCGAACAGTTCATCGCACAACTGGTTGCCGCGGAACCGTATGTGCGTGTGTCCCAACACAACATCACCACCACGAACTTCGACGTCGAAGGCGACACGGCCCGCGGCGAGATCTACTGCCTGGTGTTCCACACCTTCGCCGGCCCCGGTCACGACATCGACGTCATCATCGGCGGGCGATACCTAGACATGTACGCCAAACACGACGGCCACTGGAAGTTCCGCCAACGCACCATCGTGGCGGACTGGGCATACCAAAACAACCCGTCCCGGGTGAACTTCGAACATCCGAGCACCCGGGGAAGCCTGCGCGGCAAGCCCGGCCAAGCGGACCCGTCGATCGGTCGATTCACAGCGCCGAAAGGCTGAGTCGTCATCCGCGAAAAGCGCTGAGAAGCAACATGATTGCCAGCCAGCGCCCAGCGGCCGTCAGCCGCTCTTACGGCGGAATTCCCGGCGGCTTCCCACCGCGCCGTGCGCACGCGACTGCTTGGGAGCGCCGTCCTTGTGGTCGGATCCGCCCGAGGATTTCGCCATCTTGCGGTCGAGGGCTTCGCGGAATCTGCGCTTGGTGTCGTCGTCCGATCCCGGCGATCCAGTGGCGCCCGAAGACTCCGACGACTTCGAACTCTGCCGCGCATTCGAATCAGCCATACGGGGCAGCCTAGCCCGCGTATGCCGAAATGGTTCGGCAGACGCCGCGGCTACCGCTTCCCCGGCGGCATGCCGTACAGGTGGGAGATCGGCAGCGTCAGCAGCACCCGCCGGTCGGTGACCATGGCCTGCCGGTATTCGTCCCAGTCCGGGTGTTCACCGGCGATGTTGCGATACAACGCAATCAGCGCCTCCACGGTGTCGTCATTGGGCGCGGCCGCCGGGGGTGTCAGCTCGGCGGTTCCCTCCGCGACGGCGTACGACCATCCGTCGTCGGCGTCGACCAGGATCGAAGCCCGCGGGTCCCGACGCAGGTTGCGGGTCTTGGCGCGCGGCTCGGTAATCGACACCTGGATCGCCATGCTGCGCGGGTCGAAGTGGTAACTCACGTTCGAGAGCTGGGGCCGCCCGTCACGTTTGATGGTGGCCAGCACCCCAAGGGAGTGTCCGCTGATCAAGGCCAGCAATTTGTCGTCGAAGACTTGGCGTCCCATGACGAAAGCCTACGTCGCCCATGCCCGGGGCGGGCCGGGGTACTCGTTGCGGGGCCGACCTGGTGGAATCGGGGCATGACCAAGTACGCGGCCTTCCTGCGTGGCGTCAACGTGGGGGGCGTCAATCTGAAGATGGCCGATGTGGCGGCCGCGCTGACCGAGGCGGGGTTCACCGAGGTCCGAACCATTCTGGCGACCGGCAACGTGCTGCTGGAATCGGCCGCCGGCGTGGCGTCGGTGCGCAAAAAGGCCGAAGCCGCGTTGCGGGACCGGTTCGGCTACGACGCTTGGGTGCTGGCCTACGACATCGACACGGTGCGCGGCGTGGTCGACGCCTACCCGTTCGAACGTGAGCCGGACGGCTATCAGTCCTACGTCACGTTCGTCGCCGACGCCGCCGTGCTGGACGAGCTCGCCGCGCTGGGCAAGGACGCGGGTCGCGACGAGAAGATCCGCCCCGGTGACGGCGTCCTCTATTGGCAGGTGCCCAAGGGCAGCACGCTGGACAGCAGCATCGGCAAGACGATGGGTAAGCCGCGGTACAAGTCGTCGACCACGACGCGCAACCTGCGCACGCTGGAGAAAGTGTTGCGCTGAGCGGCCACCAGACAGTCTGTGCGCCAGAGATTTTCGATGCACGTCAGGCACCGCACCCATCACTCGTCGGGCACCGCTTCGATGTAGCGCACCGCGTCGTCCTTGTCCAACCCGAGTCCGCGCGCAACCCGGACGTACTCGCGGGCCGCGGCCGCCATCGCGGCGTCGGTCGGGTCGTAGCGTGCGATGAAAGTGCCGAAACGCCCGCGGGTTTCGATGATGGCGGAGGTCTCCAGCTCCCGGTAGGCGCGCGCCACGGTGTTGACCGCGACGCCGAGCTGGCCGGCCAGATCCCGAACGGTCGGCAGGCGGGTGCCGGGCGGCAGCGCGCCCTCCCGGACTCCGTCGATGACCTGCGTCCTGAGCTGGTCGAACAGCGGCTTTCCCGCCTTCATGTCGACCTTCAACCAGTCACCCAGCTCCACCCGTTCAGTATCCCCCACTCCGGCTATGTTGGGGGGATGCGAATTGCCGTGCTCAGCGGCGCGGGGATCTCCGCGGAAAGCGGTGTGCCGACCTTCCGCGATGACAAGAACGGGTTGTGGGCGCGCTTCGACCCTTACGAGCTGTCCAGCACGCAGGGCTGGCGCGACAACCCGCAGCGGGTTTGGGGCTGGTACCTGTGGCGCCACTACCTGGTAGCCGACGTCCAACCGAATGCGGGCCATCGCGCCATCGCCGCCTGGCAGGACGATGCCCAGGTCAGCGTCATCACTCAGAACGTCGACGACCTGCACGAGCGCGCGGGTAGCCACTCGGTTCATCATCTGCACGGCAGTCTGTTCGAATTCCGTTGTGCGCGTTGCGCTACGCGTTACTCCGGTGCGCTGCCCGCGATGCCCGAACCAGCGTTGGAGGTGGATCCACCGGTATGTCACTGCGGGGGCCTCATCCGACCCGACATCGTATGGTTCGGTGAACAGCTGCCCGACGAGCCGTGGCGGCGCGCCGTCGAGGCGACCGAGGCGGCCGACGTGATGGTGGTCGTCGGGACCTCGGCGATCGTCTATCCGGCGGCCGGGCTGGCCGAGCTGGCCCTGTCCCGCGGCACCGCCGTCATCGAGGTCAATCCCGAGGTGACTCCGTTGTCTGGCAGCGTGACGGTCAGCATGCGTGAGACGGCCAGCCAGGCTCTGCCCGACCTGCTGCAACGGCTACCGGCCCTACTGAACTGATCCGACGCCGGGTCGGGGCCGGCGCGCGCGCCCGAGCAGTAGCTCGGAGACCGGCATCGGCGCCCAGGAAGGCAACGTGAACTCCCGCCGCGACGTGTCGACCTCGAATCCCGCCTCGACGATCGCGCGCTCGGTATCCCGATGTGTGTGGCAATTGCCGAAGAGCCGCGGCCACAACGTCGCATCGACAAAACGCTGAAGGCGGCCCCGCGCGCCGGCACTGGCGATGTGCTCGAGATAACGCAGCTCCCCGCCCGGCCTCAGCAATGAGTACAGGCGCCGCAACACATCTCCCGGGTCGTCCACCGAACACAACACCAGCGAGCACACCACCGCGTCGAACGGCTCCACGTCGCTGAACGCTTCGACCGTGTCGCCGGTCACGACGACGCGGGTGGGCACCGCATCGGCGGCGGCACGGGCCAGGGCGGCCAGCCGCGGTTCGGGCTCCACCGCGATCACCTCGTCGACGGAGTCCGGGTAGTGGGCAAAGTTCGTGCCGATTCCCGCGCCGACTTCCAGCACCCGGCCGCGCAGGCCGGCTAGATTCTCCCGGCGCATGGCCCGGATCGCCTCGACTTCATGGGTGGCGACGAACGGCCAGATCCGCGCAAAGAGGGGGTGATCAACTGCCGTCGTCATACCAACCCTCCAGCTCGGATGAGCCCCACAATAAGGTCCCGACACACGGCGGCGTCAACCGATGTTGGCGACCGGCTCGGGGAGCTCGACCGATCCTCCAGTCGGCTCGAGGCTTTCGACGGTCTCTTCGGCCGCTTTCTCGCTGAAGCCGAACCGGTCGTGCAGCCACGCCAGGGGTCTGGGCGCCCACCAATTCCATCGGCCCATCACATGCATGAAGGCCGGGACGACCACCATCCGCACCAGGGTGGCGTCGGCGAACACGGCAAGCGTCAGGCCGAGGCCGAACATCCTCATGAACGAGACGTGGGCCGCGATCAGCGCGGCGAACGACATCGACATCACCAAGGCGGCCGCGGTGATCACCCGGCCGGTGCGGGCTACGCCGAGTGCCACGCTCTCGTCGTTGGCCGCGTGGGCTTGCTTCGCCGTCGGCCTCGCCGGTCGGGCGGCGCCGGACGCCAGCCAATACTCGCGGATCCGGGCTAGCAGAAACACCTCATAGTCCATGGACAACCCGAAGGCGATGCAGAACAGCAGCACCGGCATGTTCGCCACCAGCGTGCCGCTCGGCGTCGTTCCGAGCGCACCCAGGTGGCCCTCCTGGAAGATCCACACCAACGCCCCGAAGGCCGCAGTCAACGACAGGACGTTGCAGGCCAGCGCCTTGGCCGGCAGCAGCACGCTGCCGGTGAGCAGAAACAGCAACGCGAAGGTGATCGCCGCCATCAACCCGAGGACAAGCGGAAGCCGGTCCGTCACGGCATCGATGCTGTCGCGATTCACCTGCGCCAGCCCGCCCATCTCGACGGCTCGGCCCGCGGGCCCGGGCACCTCGTGCAACCGCTCGAGCTGGAGGCCGTTCGCCGTGGAAAACAGCGGCGCCGTGCTGCTGACGGTGAGAAACGCGCTGCCGCCGGCCAGCCCAGTGGGCCCGGCGGGCGGTCCCACGCGGTTGCCGTCAGTGAAGGTGCCGCCAGGGCTTGACACCGCCGAGACGTCGGCCACCCTCGACAGACTGGCGGCGTAGTTGTCGAGGTCGGACGGGCTCAGGCTTTTGGCATCGGGGATGACGACGGACACCGACGTCGCCGAGTCATGCGCGAAATCGTTGCGCAGCCGGTCGCCGACCTGATGCGACGACGCCGACCGCGGCAGCACCCGGTCGTCCGGAAAGCCCCACGTCACGCGGAGGAACGGATACCCGAGCAGCAGCAACAACGCGACGGCGGTCAGGCCGATCGGCGCCCAGCGACGCATCACGAGCCTGGTCGACCGATACCAGAACCACTCCTCGACGCGGCGATGCACCGGCTCGGGGCGTCGCGATATCCGCCGCGCCAGGCGGCGCACGTCCAGCGCGTCCAGTCGGGGGCCAAGCAGGACGATCGCGGCCGGGGTGAGCACAATCGAGGCGACGGCGACGAAGGCAACGGTTGCCACCCCGGCGTAGGCGAACGACTTGAGGAAGTACATCGGGAACGCCACCGTCGCCGACATCGACAACGCCACGGTGACTGCGGAGAACAGCACGGTGCGGCCGGAGGTGGCCATGGTCCGGATCAGCGCTTCGTCGCGGTCGTGGCCCTCGGCCAACTCGTCGCGATATCGGCTGACGATCAACAGGGTGTAGTCGATGGCCAGGGCCAGGCCCAGCGCGGTGCTCAGGTTGAGGGCGAAGATCGATACCTCGGTGGTGTAAGTGATCAGGCGCAACACCGACATCGAACCGACGACGGCCAGCGCGCCCAGCGCCATCGGCAGCGCCGCCGCGAGCAGCCCGCCGAACACCCAGATCAGCACCAGGAAGCTCAGCGGCAGGGCGATCATCTCCATCACCAGCAGATCGGCCTGGTTCTGCGTGTTGATCTGCGCGTACTGCATCGCCGCGCCGCCCGCCCGCACGGTGACGCCGTCACGGTCGTGGATGAACTGGTCCGCCAACGTCTGGGCGTTGCTCTGGGCGTAGTCCTCGCCGCCT
The DNA here is from genome assembly GCF_001673555.1 of Mycobacterium sp. 1165178.9. Lineage (GTDB taxonomy): Bacteria > Actinomycetota > Actinomycetes > Mycobacteriales > Mycobacteriaceae > Mycobacterium. Next base: position 12,247 of record NZ_LZMB01000319.1, read on the forward strand.
TTGAGGTTGACCACGATGAGTCCGGACTTGCCGTCGCGGCTCACGAGGTCCGCCGAAGCTTGTGGAGGCGCCGTCCACGGCGAGGAGACGTTGTAGACGAGCGGGGACTTTTGCAGCCCGTCAACGAGGTCGGTGCCCACCTTGCGGGCCGGTTCGCTGTTGGTGCCTCCCGGCGCGGTCACCAGGATCAGCACCTGCTGGCCGCTCTGGCCGAACTTGTCGCTCAACACGCTGATGGCGCGGCCCGACTCGGAGTTCGGGTCTTGAAAGCCACCAGGCGACAGGCTCTTGGCGACGGGGACGCCGAAGACGGCGGCGGCGATGAAAACCAGGACACCGAGGGCGATGATGCGGCGGGGCGCCCGGATCGCGACTCGGGCGGTCTGCTGCAGCATTTCGAGCCCTTCCGCTGCCGGTGCCCCATTGCGCTGGCCGCTCATTTGTCGGCGCCAGCGCAACAAGCGCTAATTTGCACACGTCGAACAGTGCACTCCCTTTAACACGCAGTGCCCGCCCGAACCGTTCAACCCCGCTTTCTAAACCGCTTGGACATTAAGAATCCGACCAGAAAATGTGTCGCAAGTAAGCAGCTCACGGCCCAAATCGCGCGGTGAACGGCGGCCACCCTACTGGCCGGTAAATTGCCAACATTTTCCGAATCGTGACTCAAAGATTCCTTAATGGTGGCCCATACGCTCAGTGTCATGTGGATCGACGACACAAGTGCCGACGTCATCAAAGTTGACTTCGATGCCCTCTACCACGGCGACGTGCTGGTAGAAGGCGAGACCTCGGAGCAGTTCGACGAACTGCAAGCCGCGAGCTGAGGCAAGCCATGAGCATGCTTGCCCGGCTGTTGATGGCCGAACCGAACGTCAGTCGATGGTTTCGCAAGTAACCACTGATCCTCGTTGTCACGAAAGCCCCCCGCCGGTGTGCGGGGGGCTTTCGTTTTGCCCGCGGCGGTGCGGCTCAGCGAGGCGCCATGCGGATGGCGCCGTCCAGGCGGATGACCTCGCCGTTGAGCATCGGGTTCTCGACGATGTGGACGGCCAGGGCGCCGTACTCGTCGGGATCTCCTAGGCGGGCGGGGTGCGGCACCTGCTTGCCCAGCGACGCCTGCGCCTCCTCGGGCAGCGATCCCAGCAGCGGGGTCTTGAAAAGGCCGGGCGCGATGGTCACCACGCGGATGAGCTCGCGCGACAGGTCGCGCGCGATCGGCAGTGTCATGCCGACGACGCCGCCCTTGGACGCCGAGTACGCGGCCTGGCCGATCTGGCCCTCGAACGCGGCGACGGATGCGGTGTTGATGATGACGCCCCGCTCCTCACCGACCGGCTCGGTCTTGGCGATGCGCTCGGCGGCCAGCCGCAGCACGTTGAAGGTGCCGATCAGGTTGACCCCGATCACCTTCTTGAATCCGTCCAGCGGGAATGGCCCGTCCTTGGACAGGGTCTTGATGGCGTTGCCGATGCCGGCGCAGTTGACGTTGATCCGCAGCGTGCCCATCGACTCCGCGGCGTCCAG
>NZ_LZMB01000320.1 GCF_001673555.1 Mycobacterium sp. 1165178.9
CTTCGAGCTCGACGGCTCGTTTCCCAATCACGAGGCCAACCCACTCGACCCCGCCAACCTGGTGGACCTGCAGGCTTTCGTGCGTGAGACCGGCGCCGACATCGGGCTGGCCTTCGACGGCGACGCCGACCGCTGTTTCGTGGTCGACGAACGCGGCAACCCCGTGTCGCCGTCGACGGTGACCAGCCTGGTGGCCGCCCGTGAGTTGAGCCGGGAGATCGGCGCGACGATCATCCACAACGTGATCACCTCGCGCGCGGTGCCCGAACTTGTCGCCGAGCGCGGCGGCACGCCGCTGCGGTCCCGGGTAGGGCACTCCTATATCAAGGCGCTGATGGCCGACACCGGCGCGATTTTCGGCGGCGAACATTCGGCGCACTACTACTTCCGCGACTTCTGGGGTGCCGACTCCGGGATGCTGGCGGCGCTGTACGTGCTGGCCGCCCTCGGCGAGCAGGACCGCCCGCTGTCGGAGGTCACCGCGGACTACCAGCGCTATGAGTCATCCGGCGAGATCAACTTCACCGTCGCCGACGCCGGGCAATGCACGGAAGCCTGCAGGTCCACCAGGTTGGCGGGGTCGAGTGGGTTGGCCTCGTGATTGGGAAACGAGCCGTCGAGCTCGAA
>NZ_LZMB01000321.1 GCF_001673555.1 Mycobacterium sp. 1165178.9
GTTGAACCGGAACAGGTAGGTCGTCACCGCTTTTCCAGCTGTCGATGACCGGGTCATAGCCCTCGTGGTTCGGGACGAGTGCGCGGTTGCTGCCCATTCCGCCGAAGATCCAGATGGTGCCGTCGGCTTGCGTGGTGGCCGCCGCTTGGCGCGCGATGCGGGCATTTGTGATCGGCCGCCATTGCGCCGGTTGGCCGCCCGGTTGATTCGGGGACGAGCTGTGATGCTTGTTGCCGTGTGTAAGCAACACGTAGATACCGATGCCCAGCACCAGCACCGCCACCACGATTCCCACGGCGATCAGTGGGGCCGTTAGGCGGTTGCGCTTCTTCTTCGACGAGCCCATCCACGCAACCGCCCCGGCGGCCAGCCCGCGGCGCGCGGTAGCCGGTGGTTCCGTCGACGGGGCGATCGCCTGGGTCATGCTCGTGGCTTCGGCAATCGCCTGGGTCGGCTCAGATGTGTTCGGCGTGGCCGAAGTTGGTCCGCGCGTGTCTGCAAATGGGCTGCGAGGACCGGGGTGTTGTGGACCCGGGGGCCGTGGCGGCGACGGCGTATTCCCGCGGCCTTTCAGCGGATTGATCAGAGAGGTGGCGTTTTCCGAGTCGGCACTGCGTGGGCCGGGCTTGGCGATCCTTGGCGGCCTTTGGGTAGACGCGCCCGTTTTATCGGCACGTCCGGCCGGTGATAGGGTCCGCGTCTCCGACAGACCCGCCGAGGCGCCCACCGTGCGTCCCGAACCACGAGGGCTATGACCCGGTCATCGACAGCTGGAAAAGCGGTGACGACCTACCTGTTCCGGTTCAAC
>NZ_LZMB01000322.1 GCF_001673555.1 Mycobacterium sp. 1165178.9
ACACCACCTGGCGGTCGGGGCAGGCCAGCTTGGCGGCCAGGGCGTAGCCGGGGCCCGAGCCCAGGCACCCGAACGGCCCGCTGTCCAGCCAGCAACCCGGTCGATAGCTGTCGATCACACGTCCCGCGTACGACCCGAAATCGCCCGCGTCGATCACGACGATGGCGTCGCGATCCAGCATCGGTGCGAGTTCCGCATACACCCGCATCGGGTGTAGTGGGCTGCGCTCGTCTGCGAGTTCGGCCTGCTCCTTGGCGCGCGACGCGGTCTCGGCGGTTCGCAGTTCGCCGATCCAGTCCTGATGGTCGGTCCCCGTGGCCGGGGCCAGCGCCGCGAGAATCGTCAACAGGTCGCCGTAGAGCTCGGCCTGCACCGGCCGCGGATGGCGCCGTTCGGGTGCCTGGGCTCGGGCCCCGGCTACGCCCTGGCCGCCAAGCTGGCCTGCCCCGACCGCCAGGTGGTGTTGCTGCAGGGCGACGGCGCGTTCGGCTTCAGCGGCATGGAGTGGGACACCCTGGTTCGGCACAACGTGGCGGTCGTGTCCGTGATCGGCAACAACGGCATCTGGGGCTTGGAAAAACACCCCATGGAGGCTTTGTACGGCTATTCGGTGGTGGCGGAGCTGCGCCCGGGGACGCGTTACGACGAGGTGGCGCGCGCCCTGGGCGGCCACGGCGAACTGGTCGCCGCGCCCGCCGAGCTGCGACCCGCGCTGGAACGCGCCTTCACCAGCGGGCTGCCCGCCGTCGTCAATGTGCTCACCGATCCCGACGTCGCCTATCCACGCCGCTCCAACCTCGCATGATGAATCCGCTGGTGAGCCACCGCGTACCGTTGACCTGTGCCTAAGACGACCCGCGCTCAACCCGGCCGGCTGAGCAGCCGCTTTTGGAAGCTGCTCGGCGCCAGCACCGAAAAGGACCGCAGCCGCTCCCTCACCCAGGTCAACGACTCGTCGGAGTACGACGACGAGGCGGCCGGGCTGACCGACGAGCAGCTACGCAAGGCGGCCGGGCTGCTCAATCTCGATGACCTCGCGGATTCCGAGGACGTACCGCAGTTCCTTGCCATCGCCCGCGAGGCGGGCGAGCGGGCGAGTGGATTGCGGCCCTTCGATGTTCAGCTTTTGGGTGCGTTGCGCATGCTGGCGGGTGACGTCATCGAGATGGCCACCGGTGAGGGCAAGACACTCGCGGGCGCGATCGCCGCGGCGGGGTATGCGCTGGCCGGGCGGAACGTACACGTCGTCACCATCAACGACTACCTGGCCCGTCGTGATGCGGAATGGATGGGCCCCGTCATCGAGGCCATGGGCCTGACCGTCGGCTGGATCACCGCCGAGTCGACCAGCGACGAACGCCGGGCCGCGTACGGCTGCGACGTGACCTACGCGTCGGTCAACGAGATCGGTTTCGACGTGCTGCGCGATCAGCTGGTGACCGACGTCGCGGATCTGGTCTCGCCCAATCCCGACGTGGCCCTGATCGACGAGGCCGACTCGGTGCTGGTCGACGAGGCGCTGGTGCCGCTCGTGCTGGCCGGGACCACCCACCGGGAGACGCCGCGGTTGGAGATCATCGAGCTGGCCGGCCAGCTCGAGGCCGGCACCGACTACGACACCGACGCGGATAGCCGCAATGTCCACCTGACCGAGGTCGGGGCACGCAAGGTCGAAAAGGCGCTCGGCGGGATCGACCTGTACTCCGAGGAACACGTCGTCACCACGCTGACCGAGATCAACGTCGCGCTGCACGCGCACGTGCTGCTGCAGCGCGACGTGCACTACATCGTCCGCGACGACGCGGTGCACCTGATCAATGCCGCGCGGGGGCGCATCGCGCAACTGCAGCGCTGGCCCGACGGCCTGCAGGCTGCCGTTGAAGCCAAGGAGGGCATCGAGACCACCGAAACGGGCGAGGTGCTGGACACCATCACCGTGCAGGCGTTGATCAATCGCTACACGACGGTGTGCGGCATGACGGGCACCGCGCTGGCCGCCGGTGAGCAGCTGCGCCAGTTCTACAAGCTCGGGGTGTCACCAATTCCGCCGAATGAGCCCAACATTCGTGAAGACGAATCCGACCGGGTCTACATCACCGCTGCGGCCAAGAACGACGCGATCGTCGCCCACATCGCCGACGTGAACGAGACCGGGCAGCCGGTGCTGGTGGGCACCCGCGACGTGGCCGAATCCGAGGAGCTGCACGAGCGGCTGCTGCGCCGCGGCGTACCCGCGGTGGTGCTGAACGCCAAAAACGACGCCGAAGAAGCCCAGGTGATCGCCGAGGCCGGCAAGTTCGGCGTCGTCACCGTCTCGACGCAGATGGCCGGGCGCGGTACCGATATCCGCCTCGGCGGCTCCGACGAGGCCGACCACGACCGGGTCGCCGAGCTGGGCGGGCTGCACGTCGTCGGGACCGGGCGGCACCACACCCAGCGACTGGACAACCAGTTGCGCGGGCGCGCCGGGCGGCAGGGTGATCCGGGGTCGTCGGTGTTCTTCTCGAGTTGGGAGGACGACGTGGTGGCCGCCAACCTCGACCACAACAAGCTGCCGACCGAAACCGACGAGGACGGCAAGATCGTCAGCCCCAAGGCGGCGGGCCTGCTCGACCACGCACAGCGCGTGGCGGAGGGCCGCATGCTGGACGTGCACGCGAACACCTGGCGCTATAACCAGTTGATCGCCCAGCAGCGCGCCATCATCGTCGATCGGCGTAATACGTTGCTGCGCACGCCAACCGCGCGTGAGGAACTCGCCGAGCTGGCGCCGAAGCGCTATAAGGAGCTGGCCGAGACCGACGGAATCTCCGAAAAGCGCCTTGAGACGATCTGCCGGCAGATCATGCTCTATCACCTCGACCGCGGCTGGGCCGACCATCTGGCGTACCTGGCCGACATCCGGGAGAGCATCCATCTGCGGGCGCTGGGCCGGCAGAACCCGCTGGACGAGTTCCACCGGCTGGCGGTCGACGCGTTCGCGTCGCTGGCCGCGGACGCGATCGAGGCGGCCCAGCAGACGTTCGAAACCGCGAACGTACTAGATGAGGAGCCCGGACTGGACCTGTCCAAGCTGGCGCGGCCGACGTCGACCTGGACCTACATGGTCAACGACAACCCGCTGTCGGACGACACGCTGTCCACCCTGAGCCTGCCCGGGGTCTTCCGCTGAGCTGAGTCGGGCAGTTCGGGCGCCCGGTCAGTGGGGCGTTTGAGCGCGACCGCCCGGCCAGCCGGGCGGTCGAGGTTGGGCTAGTGTCACGGCTCATGGAGCCGGTGCTTCCGCCCAACCGGGTGCTGACGGTGCCCAACGCGCTCAGCGCGGTGCGCCTGGCGCTGATCCCGGTGTTCGTCTATGCCCTGGTGGTCGAGCACGCCAACGGGTGGGCGGTCGCGATTCTGATGTTCAGCGGCGCCTCGGACTGGGCCGACGGCAAGATCGCCCGCCTGCTCAATCAGTCCTCGCGGCTGGGTGTCCTGCTGGACCCGGCGGTCGACAGGCTCTACATGGTCGCGGTGCCCATCGTGCTGGCCTTCGACGGGATCGTGCCGTGGTGGTTCGTCATCGTCCTGCTCGCGCGCGACGGTCTGTTGGCGACCACGTTGCCGCTGCTGTGGAGTCGGGGCCTGTCCGCGTTGCCGGTGACCTACATCGGCAAGGCCGCGACGTTCGCGCTGATGTCCGGCTTTCCCCTGGTGCTGCTGGGCACCTGGGACGCGCTATGGAGCCGCGTGATCGGGGCCTGCGGCTGGGCCTTCCTGATCTGGGGTATGTACGCCTACCTGTGGGCGTTCGTGCAGTATGCGGTGCAGATGATTCTCGTGCTGCGACGCATGCCCAAGGTCGACCGCGGTTCTCGCCCGTCGGCCGCGGCGAAGGTGGCTGACCATGGCTGACGCGGACCGTCTGCTCGGCGGCTATGATCCCAATGCCGGTCGCGGCGCGCATGTGGCGTCGCGGCCAAAGCTGATCCCTGTGCCGTCGCTGTTGCGGGCGCTGCTGTCCGAGCACCTCGATCCCGGTTATGCCGCGGCGGCGGCCAGACGCGGCGTCGCCGACGCGCCACGCAGCGGACGCGAGCGTGTGTTCGGTTGGCTCTGGCAGGCCGCGGCGGCCCTGCTGATCGCGACGGTTTTCGCCGCCGCCGTCGCGCAGGCCCGCTCGGTGGCCCCCGGGGTGCGCTCCGCCCAGCAGCTGCTGTTGGGAAATGTGCGGTCGACCGAAGGCTCCGCGGCCAAGCTGAACCAGCGCCGCAGCGAGCTGGCGACGCGCGTCGACGACGTGCAGCGCCACGCCCTGGCCGAAGACGCCGAGGGCCAGCGGCTGCTGAAACGGCTCGACGCGCTCAGCCTGGCGGCCGCCGGCACGGCGATCATCGGGCCCGGCCTGAAGGTGACGGTCACCGATCCCGGTGCCGGCCCGAACCTGTCCGACGTGTCCAAGCAGCGGGTCAACGGCAGCAGGCAGATCATCCTGGACCGCGATCTGCAGCTGCTGGTCAACTCGCTGTGGGCGAGCGGTGCCGAGGCCATTTCCGTCGGCGGTGTGCGGATCGGGCCGAATGTGACCATCCGCCAAGCCGGCGGCGCGATCCTGGTCGATAACAGCCCGACAAGCAGCCCGTACACGATCCTGGCGATCGGGCCGCCGCGCGCGATGCGCGATGTCTTCGACAACAGCCCCGGCATGCAGCGACTGAGGCTGTTGCAGACCTCCTACGGTGTCGTGGTTACGGTGGACGCCGCAGACGGTCTGACGCTCCCTGCCGGAACAACCCGGGATGTCAAGTTCGCCAAGCAGATTGGGCCACAGTGAGAAAAGTGCTCATCCGACACATTCCCCTGTGTGAGATGCGGACGGGAAACCAAGCATGATCGGTATCGCAGCACTGGCGATCGGCATCGTGCTCGGCCTGGTTTTTCATCCCGCGGTGCCAGAGGTCGTCCAGCCGTACCTGCCGATCGCGGTGGTCGCGGCGATGGACGCGGTGTTCGGCGGGTTACGTGCTTACCTGGAACGGATTTTCGACTCGAAGGTCTTCGTGATCTCCTTCGTGTTCAACGTCTTCGTGGCCGCCCTGATCGTCTATGTCGGCGATCAATTGGGCGTGGGCACGCAATTGTCCACGGCCATCATCGTCGTGCTGGGTATCCGCATCTTCGGCAATGCCGCCGCCCTGCGCCGTAGGCTGTTTGGGGCGTAACGCGCGCCGGCGACGATGCAGTGGGGGCACCCTGGCCACACGGTGGCGAGGGGGACGAAGCGATGAGGAGGAGCGGCGCCATAACGCAGTTGGGATCAACGTGAGCCAGGATCCGCCAGACCGCACCGCCGGCGGCCACAGTGGCGACGGGCCAACCGGGCCCGGTCGCCCCGGAACCGATGCGACGCCGGAACCGGGTGCGCCGCGCGGCCGCCACGAGCTGGCCGCGAAAAGCCCGCGTCCCGAAATCGGCCCGGTACACCGCACCGGGTTATCCGGCATGGTGCGCGGCGGTCGGTCCCGGATGGCCTTTGGAACGCTGGCCGCCATGCTGTGCTTGCTGCTGGGCCTCGCCATCGTCACCCAGGTCCGCCAGACCGAGTCGGGTGACTCACTCGAGACCGCCCGTCCCGCAGACCTTCTGGTGCTGCTGGATTCGTTGCGACAGCGCGAAGGCACGCTCAACGCCGAGGTGAACGAGCTCCAGAACACGCTGAATTCATTGCAGGCGTCCGGGAACAACGACCAGGCCGCCATTCAATCCGCGCAGTCGAGGCTGGCGGCGCTGTCCATTCTGGTCGGGGCGGTCGGCGCTACCGGGCCCGGCGTCACCGTCACCATCGACGACCCCGCACCCGGGGTGTCGCCCGAGGCGATGCTCGACGTGATCAACGAGTTGCGGGCCGCCGGCGCCGAGGCGATCGAAGTCAACGACGCGCACCAATCGGTGCGGGTAGGTGTCGACACGTGGGTGGTGGGTACGCCCGGGTCGCTGATCATCGACGCCAAAACGCTGTCGCCGTCGTATTCGATTCTGGCGATTGGCGATCCGCCTACCCTGGCCGCGGCCATGAACATTCCCGGTGGGGCGCAGGACACCGTCAAGCGCGTCGGCGCGCGAATGTCCGTCCAGCAGGCCGACCGCGTGGACGTGACCACCTTGCGGCAACCAAAACCGCACCAATACGCTCAGCCGGTCAAGTGAGCACCGCCCGAACAGAACAGGATCACCCGTGAGCGATATCCCGCCCGACCTGCGCTACACCGCCGAGCACGAATGGGTTCGCCGAAGCGGGGATGACACCGTGCGAGTGGGCATCACCGATTTTGCGCAGTCGGCGTTGGGCGATGTCGTTTTCGTTCAGTTGCCCGACGTGGGCACCGAAATTACCGCGGGGGAATCCTTCGGCGAGGTCGAGTCGACGAAATCGGTGTCGGACTTGTACGCCCCGGTCTCGGGCAAAGTGTCGGCGGTCAACACGGATCTGGACGGCAGCCCGCAACTGGTGAACTCCGACCCGTACGGAGCCGGCTGGTTGCTGGATGTGCAGGTCGCCGAAGTCGGCGAATTGGAGTCGGCAATTTCTTCGCTGCTCGACGCTGAGGCCTACCGCGGAACGCTGACCGAATGACGATTGCTAATGTCCCTGCAGCCCCGCACCGCGAGCGAGCGGTGCAGCCAGGGTACGGGGGAGTCGAAGTTTCGGATCGTCAGGTGGTGGGCGCATTGCAAGCCGGTGCGCGGTACGGTCGACACACGACCTTTGAGAACCTTCGGAGATCGCTGAGAGACACGTGAAAGACACTTGCAAGTAGAAGACGCCAGTAATCGGCATACCGGGCAAAGAAACCTGGTGCGAAAGCCGGCCGAGCGGCCCGGTCAGACAACGCCACAGCAGCCAGTGAGGAGCAGCGCGTGACGGACATGGACAACGACCAGAATTCGGATGAAGTCACGGTAGAGACGACTTCTGTCTTCCGTGCCGACTTCCTCAACGAGCTGGACGCCCCCGCACAAGCGGGAACCGAGAGTGCGGTATCCGGAGTCGAGGGACTCCCCGCCGGCTCGGCGTTGCTGGTCGTCAAGCGGGGACCCAACGCGGGTTCTCGCTTTTTGCTGGACCAGCCCACCACGTCCGCCGGCCGGCACCCCGACAGCGACATTTTCCTCGACGACGTAACCGTCAGTCGTCGGCACGCCGAATTCAGGTTGGAAAACAACGAATTCAGCGTGGTCGACGTTGGTAGTCTCAACGGCACTTACGTCAACCGTGAGCCCGTGGACTCCGCGGTGCTTGCCAACGGCGACGAAGTGCAGATCGGCAAGTTCCGCTTGGTGTTTTTGACTGGACCCAAGCAGGGTGAGGATGGAGGATCTTCAGGCTAGTGAGCGCACCCGATAGCTCGGCACTTGCCGGGATGTCGATTGGGGCGGTCCTGGAACTGCTGAGGCCGGACTTCCCCGATGTCACCATCTCCAAGATCCGCTTCCTGGAGGCCGAGGGGCTGGTGACGCCGCAGCGGGCCGCGTCGGGTTATCGAAGGTTCACCGCATACGACTGCGCGCGGCTGCGGTTCATCCTTACCGCGCAACGTGATCACTACCTCCCGCTGAAGGTCATCAGGGCGCAATTGGATGCCCAACCCGATGGCGAATTGCCGCCCGTCCGAACGTCCTATTCGGCACCGCGCCTGGTGTCCGTGGCGGGAACGGGGATTGACGCGGGCTCCGACACCTCAGCGGTGGCCCCCACCCACGTCCGGCTGAGCCGCGAAGAACTGCTGAACCGCGCGGGCGTAGCGGACGACCTGCTCACCGCGCTACTGAAGGCCGGAGTCATCACCACCGGGCCCGGCGGTTTCTTCGACGAGCACGCCATCGTCATCCTGCAATGCGCGCGGGCGCTGTCGAATTACGGCGTTGAGCCGCGGCACTTGCGCGCGTTCCGCTCGGCCGCCGATCGGCAGTCGGATCTGATCGCGCAGATTGCCGGTCCGGTAGTAAAAGCCGGCAAGGCCGGAGCGCGCGATCGCGCCGACGATTTGGCGCGCGAAGTCGCGGCACTCGCCATCACGTTGCACACGTCGCTGATCAAATCCGCCGTTCGCGACGTTCTGGATCGCTGAGGACTAGACTTCGGTCGACAGCTTGGTTTTCGGCAGTAGGACGGATTTTGACCTCGCCGTCCCTGGCGACCCAACCGGCGCCACTAATGCGGAGGGCAGACACAAATGGGTGAGGTTCGTGTTGTCGGCATTCGCGTCGAGCAGCCGCAAAACCAGCCGGTGCTGTTACTGCGCGAAACGAACGGTGACCGTTACCTTCCGATCTGGATCGGCCAGTCGGAGGCCGCCGCCATCGCACTCGAGCAGCAAGGCGTTGAGCCCCCACGCCCGTTGACGCACGATCTGATCAGGGATGTTATTGCCGCGCTTGGGCATTCGCTGAAAGAGGTGCGGATCGTCGACCTACAAGAGGGCACTTTCTACGCTGACCTGGTATTCGACCGCAACATCACCGTATCGGCGCGTCCTTCCGACTCGGTGGCGATCGCACTGCGGGTCGGCGTTCCGATCTACGTCGAAGAAGGCGTGCTCGCGCAGGCCGGGCTCTTGATCCCCGACGAGAGCGACGAGGAAGGCGGCACCGCCGTCCGGGAGGACGAGGTGGAGAAGTTCAAAGAATTTCTCGATAGCGTATCTCCGGACGATTTCAAAGCCACCTAGTGCAAACCTGCCACGAACACCACTGGGAACCGCGGGGCCGCTGGTTTAGCCTGGAAAGCGACATCACGGATCCGTCTCAAACCACACCATGATGTCGACACGCTGGTGGATAGCCCGCCCACTTGGCCTCGCGGCGGCCATACTTTGTTCGCGACTACAGGCGCGGCGGCTATCGGAAAGCGTAAGCTCTACTAGCACTCGGGCCTGAGCAAACGTGGCTGCGCTGCAGCCAGGGACGCAGCTAACGACGAGAGCGCCATCGCGGAGAGGAACCACCGTGAGCGAGCAGCCACGCCAAGAGCAGCTGAACCTAGCTGAGAACGGCAGCCCGGCGACCAGTGACCGCAGCGTCACCGTAGCCAGCGCACCCGTGCAGCCCGGACTTTTCCCGGACGACTCCGTGCCCGACGAGCTGGTCGGCTACCGCGGTCCGAGCGCCTGCCAGATCGCCGGCATCACCTATCGGCAACTGGACTACTGGGCGCGCACCTCGCTGGTGGTCCCGTCGATCCGCAGCGCGGCGGGCTCCGGCAGCCAGCGGCTCTATTCGTTCAAGGACATCCTGGTCCTCAAGATCGTGAAGCGGTTGCTCGACACCGGGATTTCGTTGCACAACATCCGCGTCGCGGTCGATCATCTGCGTCAGCGTGGCGTCCAGGATCTGGCCAACATCACCCTGTTCTCCGACGGCACCACCGTTTACGAGTGCACGTCGGCCGAAGAGGTCGTCGACCTGCTGCAGGGCGGGCAGGGCGTCTTCGGCATCGCCGTATCGGGCGCCATGCGCGAGCTGACCGGCGTCATCGCGGACTTTCCCGGCGAGCGGGCCGACGGCGGCGAGTCGATCGCCGAGCCCGAGGACGAACTGGCGTCCCGGCGCAAGCACCGCGACCGCAAGATCGGCTGACGGCGCGCCCGCGACCGGGCCTCAAGCGGCCGGGTAAACTGGGTCGCGCATCGCATTCGAGCGGGAGAGTTTCGTGGCTGCCAGTCACGGACGCCGAAGGAGCAACACCTCTCCGTCAACCTCTCAGGCACCCGGACCGCACGAAATCTCGATGCCTCTGGAAAGCGGTGTGAGCCCTTGTGGCCCGCACCCGCCGATGGGGAAAGGCGCGCAGGCAGCATCGGGCGCCGAATCTCTCAGGCGCCCGGCGAACGGGTGAAGACAGAGGGAGAGGGCCGCTAGTCCTCTGCCGTGAAATGTCTTCGCCCGCCTACTCAGGAGCTCCAGTGTCCGATCACTTCACTTTCGCTGCGCGGCACATCGGCCCGGACAACCAGGCCGTCGCCGCCATGCTCGCCGTCATCGGTGTGGACTCGCTGGACGAGCTCGCCGCCAAGGCGGTTCCGGCGCGCATCCTGGACCGGCTGACCGAAGGCAACGCCGCGCCCGGTCTCGACCGGCTGCCGCCCCCCGCCAGCGAGGCCGAGGCGCTGGCCGAGCTGCGGTCGCTGGCCGAGGCGAACACGGTGGCCGTGTCCATGATCGGGCAGGGCTACTACGACACGCTCACACCTCCGGTGTTGCTGCGCAACATCTTGGAGAACCCGGCCTGGTACACCGCCTACACGCCGTACCAGCCGGAGATCAGCCAGGGCCGGCTCGAGGCGCTGCTGAATTTCCAGACGATGGTCGCCGACCTCACCGGCCTCGAGGTCGCCAACGCCTCGATGCTCGACGAGGGCACGGCGGCGGCCGAGGCCATGACGTTGATGCACCGCGCCGCGCGCGGCAAGGCTAACCGCCTGGCGGTGGACGCCGACGTCTTCGCCCAGACCGCGGCCATCCTGGCCACCCGGGCCAAGCCGCTGGGCATCGAGATCGTCACCGCCGACCTGCGCAGCGGTCTTCCCGACGGCGACTTCTTCGGCGTCATCGCCCAGCTGCCCGGGGCCAGCGGCCGGGTCACCGACTGGTCGGGCCTGGCGGAGCAGGCGCACGACCGGGGAGCGCTGATCGCCATCGGCGCCGACTTACTCGCCATGACACTGATCACGCCTCCCGGAGAGATCGGCGCCGACGTCGCCTTCGGAACCACCCAAAGATTCGGGGTGCCAATGGGTTTCGGTGGACCACACGCCGGTTACCTGGCGGTGCACGCCAACCACGCCCGGCAGTTGCCGGGCCGGCTGGTCGGTGTGTCGCTGGATGCCGACGGGGCGCCTGCCTATCGGCTGGCGTTGCAGACCCGCGAGCAGCACATTCGCCGCGACAAGGCGACCAGCAACATCTGTACCGCGCAGGTGCTGCTGGCGGTGATGGCCGCGATGTACGCCAGCTACCACGGCGCCGAGGGGCTGACCGCGATGGCGCGCCGCGTGCATGGTCACGCCGACGCGATCGCCGCCGCGCTCGGCGACGCGCTGGTGCACGACGAGTACTTCGACACCGTGCTGGCCCGGGTGCCCGGACGCGCCACCGAGGTGATCGCCGCGGCCAAGGCCCGCGGCATCAACCTGTGGCGGGTCGATGACGACCACGTGTCGGTGGCCTGCGACGAGGTCACCACCGACGAGCACGTCGCCGCCGTGCTCGAGGCCTTCGGAGTCCAAGCCGCCCAGCCGCCGTGCACCGGCGTCGCCACCCGCACATCGGAGTTCCTCACCCACCCCGCGTTCACCCAGTACCGCACCGAGACGGCGATGATGCGCTACCTTCGCACGCTGGCCGACAAAGATATCGCCTTGGACCGCAGCATGATTCCGCTCGGGTCCTGCACCATGAAGCTGAATGCCGCCGCGGAGATGGAACCGATCACCTGGCCGGAATTCGCCCGCCAGCATCCGTTCGCGCCTGCGTCGGACACCCCCGGCCTGCGGCGTCTGATCGCCGAGCTGGAGACCTGGCTGGTGCAGATCACCGGTTACGACGCCGTCTCGCTGCAACCCAACGCCGGCTCGCAGGGCGAGTACGCCGGTCTGCTGGCCATCCACGATTACCACGCCGGCCGTGGGGAACCGCACCGCGATATCTGCCTCATCCCGTCCAGTGCGCACGGCACCAACGCGGCGTCGGCGGCGCTGGCCGGGATGCGGGTCGTCGTGGTGGCCTGCCACACCAACGGCGACGTGGATCTCGACGATTTGCGCGCCAAAGTCAGCGAGCACCGCGACCGGCTGTCGACGCTGATGATCACGTACCCGTCCACGCACGGCGTCTACGAGCACGACATCGCCGAGATCTGTGCGGCCGTGCACGATGCCGGGGGGCAGGTCTACGTCGACGGCGCCAACCTCAACGCGCTGGTGGGGCTGGCACGCCCGGGCAAGTTCGGCGGCGATGTCAGCCATCTGAATCTGCACAAGACGTTCTGCATTCCGCACGGCGGCGGCGGACCCGGCGTCGGGCCGGTGGCGGTGCGCTCGCATCTGGCGCCATACCTGCCGGGGCATCCGTACGCCCCCGAGTTGCCCCAGGGGCATCCGGTGTCGGCGGCGCCCTACGGGTCGGCCTCGATCCTGCCGATCAGCTGGGCCTACATCAGGATGATGGGCGCCGCGGGCTTGCGCGCGGCGTCGCTGACCGCGATCACCTCGGCCAACTACATCGCCCGGCGCCTCGACGAGTACTTCCCAGTCCTGTACACCGGCGAGAACGGGATGGTCGCCCACGAATGCATCCTGGACCTTCGGGGGATCACGAAGTCCACCGGCGTCACCGTCGATGACGTGGCAAAGCGCTTGGCGGACTATGGTTTTCACGCTCCGACCATGAGTTTCCCGGTGGCCGGCACGCTGATGGTCGAGCCCACCGAGAGCGAGACCTTGACCGAGGTCGACGCGTTCTGCGACGCGATGATCGCCATTCGCGGCGAGATCGACCGGGTGGGCGCGGGGGAGTGGTCCGTCGACGACAACCCGTTGCGGGGCGCGCCGCACACGGCCGAGAGCCTGGTGATCGGCGACTGGGACCACCCTTACACCCGGGAGCAGGCCGCCTATCCGCTGGGCAAGGAGTTTCGGCCCAAGGTGTGGCCGCCGGTGCGTCGCATCGACGGCGCCTACGGCGATCGCAACCTGGTCTGCTCGTGCCCGCCGGTGGAGGCGTTCGCCTGACGGTCCCGCCCATCGAGGCTCAGCCGGGCGTTGCCGCAGGAGTGTGCGGCATCCGCACCGCGGCGGCCGCACGGCGTGGTGCCGACCAACCCCGTCAGCTCAGAAAGGTGTTCACCGCCGCGGCGAGGTCGGGGGACGCCGACGTCGCGAGGTTCTGATAGGTACCGCCACTGAGTTGGGAGACCGCTTCCCAGGTCGCCCGGTCGGGGTCACTTCCGAAGTCGATGACATTCACCGCGATGGGTTTGGCGGGATCAGCGCTCTTACGGATGAAGTCCTGCAGTCCCGGCCCGTCCAGCGTCTGGTCGGTGTGCGGCCCTGCGGTGATCAATAGGATCGAATTCGTTTGTCCCGCATGATAATTGGTCTGCATATCCTGGTAGAGCATCCGCAGTGTGGTGAAGGACACCGCACCGCCACCCGACGAGTACTGCTTGTCCAGGGCGGCGGCCAGTGCCGCCGAACGTGGCTGGCCGTTGACGGCGTCCGACAGCGGCCCGCTGCCCACCTCCGAGCGACCCTCGTGCCCGTCGAACGTCCAGAGCCCGACGACCGCGGTGGGGGGCAGCGCTTTGATCTTGTCCTGTAGCGCCCCGACCACATTGGCCAGCCTGGATTTTCCGCCCTCCTGTGCGGGCATCGACTGGTCGAGCAGGATGGTCGTCGCCTGCCCGCTCGAGGGGCTCGCCATCGCCTCGGCGAGGGTGGCCCGCATCGGCTCATCGCCCACCGACAGCGCGGGGGGCAGCGCCGGGAAGTTCGTGACCGGACTACTGGGCGGTGTCACGCCGTTGACGCGGAAGCCGGCCTTCGCCAGCTTGGCCAGCTGGTCTGACTTGTGCATGAAGCGCGAGAACTCGCTGGCCGCGGTCGCCTGTTCTCGGCTCAACCACGAACCGCTCAGCAGCACGGTGGGGTAGTCGGCCACCGGGGCAGGGCCGGGCGGAAGCCAGAACCCCAAGGTGCTTTTGGCGTTCGGCAGCGATTGGCCGCGTTGAAACAGCTGCTGCTCGGTGGTGATGACCGCGTGTACCTGTGCGGTCGCCGCGTCAGGTGGTCCGAGCAGCACGTCCATCGCCTCGGTCAGCGAGTTGTTCGCCAGTTTCGGTTGTGCGCTCAGCAGGCTGCGCACCGCGCCGGTGCCCTGCGTCGCAGGGGCGCCGGGCGGTACCGAGGCGGCCGCCACCGCCTCGCCGGCCAGAAACGAAGCGTCCCCGTTGCCGGTCATCGGCAGCGCCACGCGCAGCGAACCCCATCCGGGTAAGTTCAACCCAGCCAACGCGTTCGGGTTGGTTTGCAGGCCCGGCAGGGCCGCCCAGTTCTGGTTGGACAGTGCCGGCGCGAGTTGGGGGCGGACGGCCAGCACCACCGGCGACGTGACCAGCGAATGGCTCTCGGTGACCGTCTTTTGGGCCGTCGCCCCGGCGAGCCGCGCGGCCGAGATCGAACTGCTCGGAATCCACAGCGCCGGTTGACCGCCCAGTTCCGCGGGCCACTTGCCGATGAAGCCGTTGAGCACGGCATCGGAGTTGGCCGGTTTGACACTCACCACCATGCAGCGGTCACCGACCGGGCCGGCGGATTTGTTGTAGCTTTCCGCGAGCTGCGCAACGGAATCGGCGATGGACGGGTCGGCGACGACGGCCACCGTCTCCTGACCTCCCGCGCAGCGGCCGGCCGCAGTGTGCGACCGCTTGGACAACGCGTCACCGAAGAAGCTCCACAGGATCACCGATCCCACGACGACGACGACCGCGACCAGCGCCACGACCACGCCGACGCTGACGCCGCGACGGCCGCCGTCGCTGCGATGACCACCCAGCCGATCGGCCAACCCGCGGTGCCCGCCGCGGAAGAGCGACGACGATGATGCCGGCGGCTCCGGACTCGGCGGGGGCCCCTGCCGGGACGAAAACTCCGGGTAGTCATCGGCGGTGTCGTCTACGAATGAATCCTCGGCCGCGTAGAGATCGTCGTCGTCCGCCGCGAGGCCCTCGTGATCGGGATGGCGACGCTGCGCGGAGTAGTAGCCCTCGTCGGAGTAGTAGCCCTGCGCCGAGTCGTCACCCTCGCCGGAATAGTCACCCTCGTCCGAGTAGAGGTCGGCTTCCTCGTCGCCTCGAGACGGCTCGTCGACGACATCGTCGCGAGAGCTCTCGTCGAGGAAGTCGTCAGGGTCGGGCGCACTGTGCCTACCCATAGCAGTGCCCGCGGCCTTTCCGTCGATCCATCGTTAACTCGGCGCCGATTTTAGTCATCGCCGGCACTATGACACGTTCGCACCCGATTTGAGCGCAGGCTCAATTCGACTGCGCGGCGTGTGCCTTGGCTTCACGCCGACGGCGATGCAGGATCGGCTCGGTGTAACCGTTGGGTTGCTGCGTTCCGGTCAGGATCAGATCCTGCGCGGCGAGGAACGCCAGGCTGTCGTCGAAGTTCGGCGCCATCGGCAGGTACGCCGCGTCCTTGGCGTTCTGCTCGTCGACCAGTGGGGCCATCCGCTCCAGGCTGGCCCGCACGTCCTCCTCGGTGATGACGCCGTGGCGCAGCCAGTTGGCCAGCAGTTGGCTCGAAATGCGCAGCGTGGCACGGTCTTCCATCAGTGCCACGTCGTGAATGTCGGGCACCTTCGAGCAGCCGACGCCCTGCGCGACCCAGCGCACTACGTAGCCCAGGATGGACTGGCAGTTGTTGTCGACCTCTTCGCGGATCTCCTCGGGAGCCCAGGCCAGTTCCTTGGCCAGCGGGATGGTCAGCAGCTCTTCGATCTTGGTGCGCTTCTTACCGGCGAGCTCCTCCTGCACCGCGCCCACGTCGACGTAGTGGTAGTGCATCGCGTGCAGGGTGGCGGCCGTCGGCGAAGGCACCCACGCGGTGGTCGCACCCGCCTTCGGCTGACCGATCTTCTGCTCGACCATGTCGGCCATCAGCTCGGTCATCGCCCACATGCCCTTACCGATCTGCGCCTTGCCCTTGAAGCCGGCCGCCAGGCCGATGTCGACGTTGGCGTCCTCGTAGGCCTTGATCCACGCGGTGCTCTTCATCGCGCCCTTGCGGATCATCGGCCCGGCCTCCATCGAGGTGTGGATCTCGTCACCGGTGCGGTCCAGGAAGCCGGTGTTGATGAACACGACCCGGTCGGCTGCCGCCTTGATGCAGGCCTTGAGGTTGACCGTGGTGCGCCGTTCCTCGTCCATGATGCCGACCTTGAGCGTGCCCTGGGGCAGGCCGAGGACGTCCTCGACGCGGCTGAACAGCTCGCAGGTGTAGGCGACCTCGTCGGGTCCGTGCATCTTGGGCTTGACGATGTAGATGGATCCGGTGCGGCTGTTGGCCAGCGGCCCATTCGCGTCACCGGTCTTCAGGCCGTGGATCGCGGTCAATCCGGTGAACAACGCGTCCATGATGCCCTCGAACACCTCGTTCCCCTCGGCGTCGACAATCGCGTCGTTGGTCATCAGGTGACCGACGTTGCGGACGAACAGCAGGCTGCGGCCGGGCAGCGTCAGCTCGCCCTCGCCATCGGGTGTGGTGTACGTGCGGTCCTCATTGAGCACCCGGGTGAAGGTCTTGCCGTCCTTCTTGACCTCTTCGGACAGGTCGCCCTTGTTCAGCCCGAGCCAGTTGCGGTAGCCGAGCACCTTGTCGTCGGCGTCGACGGCGGCCACCGAGTCCTCGAAGTCCATGATCGTGGTGATGGCCGATTCCAGGACCACGTCCTTGATACCCGCGGAGTCGGTCTTGCCGATCGGCGATTCCGGGTCGATCAGGATCTCGATGTGCAGGCCGTGGTTGGCCAGCAACACCGACCAGCTCGGGGAGCCGAGTTCACCGGTGTAGCCGGCGAACTGCTTCGCGTCGGCCAGACCAACGGAGCCGTCGGCGGTCGCCACCTTGAGCTGGCCGTCTTCGACACTGAGCCCCGTAGCGTCGGCCCATGACCCGGATTCCAGCGGAGCGGCCTCGTCGAGGAACTCGCGCGCATAGGCGATCACCTTGTCGCCGCGGACCTTGTTGTAGCTCGTGCCCTTTTCCGCGCCGTCGCTCTCGGGGATGACGTCGGTGCCATAGAGGGCGTCGTAGAGCGAGCCCCAGCGGGCGTTGGCGGCGTTCAGCGCGAACCGGGCGTTGAGCACCGGCACCACCAGCTGCGGGCCCGCCGTCGTGGTGATCTCGTCGTCCACACCCGAGGTCGTGATGGTGAAGTCCGCGGGTTCGGGTAGCAGATAACCGATTTCGGTGAGGAACTCGCGGTACGCCTCGATGTCGAGCGGCTCGATGACACGCTGCCGGTGCCACTTGTCGATCTGTGCCTGCAGCTCGTCACGCCGGCGCAGCAAGTCCTGGTTCTTGGGGGTGAGGTCGGTGACCACCTTGTCGACGCCCGCCCAGAAACTGTCGGGATCGATGTCGGTGCCGGGCAAGGCCTCGTTGTTCACGAAGTCGTAGAGCACTCTGGCGACGCGCAAGTTCCCCGCCGACACGCGATCAGTCATGATTCTCCTCCATCATGGGCCGCACCGGACCATCGTCGGGCCAGATTGGCAATGTCATAAGCCTACCGAGCGCAGCGTGGTGAGCGTTATCCGCACGATCCGCCACAGCAGGTCAGGCCGCGCTGACAGACCCAAGAACGACGCGCGGGCGAGCACCGGGATGTGTGTCCAGCAACGCATGTTCCGCGTGCAAACGGTCTCTGCCCTCCAGCACCTTCTTAACTGGCTGCCGTGAAGATAATACGGGCTGCGCACAGTCGCACCGGCCGGCCAGTGTCCTACGCCTCCCGCATGGTGCCGACTAGGTCTTCAACCAGGTCTTCCATCGCCACCATGGCGACCACGCCTCCGCTTGCGTCGGTCACCAAGGCAAGATGGCTGTTGCTGCGGCGCATCCGCGACAGGGCGTCGGCCAGCGGCAGCGATCGCGCCAGCCGCGGCAGCGGTCGCACCATCGCCAGATCGATCACCGTCTGCGGATCGTCGCCGAGCGTCAGCACGTCCTTGATGTGCAGATATCCCAGGAAGGCGCCACCGACGCTCGCAACCGGGAACCGCGAGTAACCGGTCTGGGCCAGGGCTTGCTCAACAGCCCCGACCGTCGGGCCCGCGCCCGCCGCGGCGACCGGGATGGCGTGCACGTCGGCGAGCGGCACCGCCACGTCACCGACCACGCGGTTGCGAATCTGCAGCGCCCGGGTGAGCCGGGTGCGTTCCTCCCGGTCCAGCAAGCCTTCGGACTCCGATTCGGCGATCATCTCGCTGAGCTCGACGGGGGAGACTGTGATCTCCAGCTCGTCCTTGGGTTCGACGCCGAACGCGCGCACCACCGCGTTGGCGCACTTGTTGTAGAACACGATGAACGGCCGGGCGGCGCGCACGTAGGCCAGATACGGCGGGACCAGCAGCATTGCGGTGCGCTCCGGGCCGGCCAGTGCGATGTTCTTCGGCACCATCTCGCCCAACAGCACATGCAGCGTCACCACTATGGC
>NZ_LZMB01000323.1 GCF_001673555.1 Mycobacterium sp. 1165178.9
CCGCGCTCTCGGGCGTCGCGCCTTCCACCAGATTGACCTTGCTGGCGCCTGGCACGTTCGGGTCGGCGAGCCGGGTGAGCACGTCGCTGAGGGCTTCGGGCGGCGGCAGGGGAGCAGTGACCGGCGCAGCAACCTGGCTCGACGAGGCAGGTGGCAACGACGAGGTGGCCGACGACTCAGTCTTCGGGTGAGGCGACGAACACGCCATAATCCCGGCCACCGCCAGGGCGGTGGCGCCGCTCAGCGCTACGCACAGTGGCCGATTCATCCACTCGGTCGGCCGGCTAGGCGGCTCTGGCCGCTTCGCGGAGGAAGGAGGTCGCTAAGGTCAGGCCGATGGGGGCAAATGAAGTCACACCGGCGAAGGGGGCTAGGGCGACGACGCGGGCCGAGCCGGTGGCGAGGCATTTTGCGGTCACTTCGGCCCTTTCGATCATCACGATTAGTGGCCGAGATTACCAGCGTGACGAAAATCTTAACTTTTCGTGGGTATTTGACTACGTACATGAGTCGGCAATCGCCGGTAGCTTTGAAGTATCCACCGCGCCAATTCGGAGCGGGAAAGGAGCGCAAGATGGGTAGCTCAGAGCGTTCTGAAGCTTTCGAATCCTCCCACGGATCCGACGGGTCCAACGGCGACGAGGCCGAGTTGGAGCAACTACGTCGCGAGGCCGCGATGTTGCGCGAGCAACTCGAGCAGACCGTTGGCTCGCACAGCGGCGCTCGCTCCGCGCGCGATGTGCATCAGCTGGAGGCGCGCATCGACTCCCTTGCGTCGCGGAACTCGAAGTTGATGGAGACCCTCAAAGAGGCCCGCCAGCAACTGCTGGCGCTACGTGAGGAAGTCGATCGGCTGGGGCAGCCGCCCAGCGGCTACGGCGTCCTGCTCGCCACCCACGAGGACGACACCGTCGACGTGTTCACCTCCGGTCGCAAGATGCGGCTGACGTGCTCGCCGAACATCGAAGTCCCGTTGCTGCGCAAGGGTCAGACGGTCCGCCTGAACGAGGCGCTCACGGTGGTCGAGGCCGGCACGTTCGAATCTGTCGGCGAGATCTCCACGTTGCGTGAACTGCTGGCCGACGGGCATCGCGCCCTGGTCGTCGGGCACGCGGACGAGGAACGCATTGTGTGGCTCGCCGAGCCGCTGGTCGCCGAGAACCTGCCGGAAGGCCATCCCGATGCGCTCAACGACGACACCCGGCCGCGCAAGCTGCGTCCCGGCGACTCGTTGCTGGTCGACACCAAGGCCGGGTACGCCTTCGAGCGCATTCCCAAGGCCGAGGTCGAGGACCTGGTGCTGGAAGAGGTACCCGATGTCAGCTACCTGGACATCGGCGGCCTTACTCGTCAGATCGAGCAGATCCGCGACGCGGTGGAACTGCCGTTCCTGCACAAAGAGCTGTACCGCGAGTACGCGCTGCGGCCGCCCAAAGGTGTGCTGCTCTACGGCCCGCCCGGCTGCGGTAAGACGCTGATCGCCAAGGCCGTGGCCAACTCGCTGGCCAAGAAGATGGCCGAGGTGCGCGGCGACGACGCCCGCGAAGCCAAGTCCTACTTCTTGAACATCAAGGGCCCCGAACTGCTCAACAAGTTCGTCGGTGAGACCGAACGGCACATCCGGCTGATCTTCCAGCGCGCGCGTGAAAAGGCGTCGGAAGGCACACCGGTGATCGTGTTCTTCGATGAGATGGACTCGATCTTCCGCACTCGTGGCACCGGGGTGTCCTCGGACGTCGAGACGACCGTGGTTCCGCAGCTGCTCAGTGAGATCGACGGCGTGGAGGGACTCGAGAACGTCATCGTCATCGGCGCCTCCAACCGTGAGGACATGATCGACCCCGCCATCCTGCGGCCGGGACGTCTGGACGTGAAGATCAAGATCGAGCGGCCGGATGCCGAAGCGGCGCAAGACATCTTCTCGAAGTACTTGGTCGAGTCGCTGCCGGTGCACGGCGACGACCTGGCCGAGTTCGGGGGCGACCGTTCGGCCTGCATCAGGGCGATGATCGAGAAGGTCGTCGAACGGATGTACGCCGAGATCGACGACAACCGATTCCTGGAGGTCACCTACGCCAACGGTGACAAGGAAGTCATGTACTTCAAGGACTTCAACTCCGGGGCGATGATTCAGAACGTCGTCGACCGTGCGAAGAAGAACGCGATCAAGTCCGTGCTGGAGACCGGGCAACCCGGTCTGCGTATCCAGCACCTACTGGACTCGATCGTCGACGAGTTCGCCGAAAACGAGGACCTGCCCAACACCACCAACCCCGACGACTGGGCGCGGATTTCGGGCAAGAAGGGTGAGCGAATCGTCTACATCCGCACCCTGGTTACCGGCAAGAGCTCGAGCGCATCGCGGGCCATCGACACCGAATCCAACCTGGGTCAGTACCTGTAAGGGCCGGCGCCTCGGTGCCTGGTGCCCTGGTGTCTGGTGGCGCCGCCAGACTTAAACCACGCACACGACGCGCACGCCCGGCGGCGCAACCGTTGAAGTTTCGTGGCGGCTTGGCAGGGAAGTAAGTCAGTCGGTCACCAACGAATAGCTGTTGGTCAGGTTGTCCTGCAACACGTGGGCGGGGTGCTGCGTGGTATCCACCCGCAATTCGTCGGTGAGCACGCGCGGTTGGTAGGTCCATCCGGCGGGTAGGTCGAGCCGGTCGGCAAGACCCGGTAGGTCGGCGCGCGACAAGGTGGCGTCTGCGACCTGGCTCCAGGTCTGCATGATCCAGTGCTGGCTCTGGGGATCGATGAGTTCGTACACCTCTTGGCCGGCGTTGAAGACGAAGACCGTGCGTCGGTTGACCGTGTTGGGGATGTAGGGCGCGGGGTTCATCGACGACAACAGGACTGTGGCCTGCTGGATCATTTCGATCCCGCCGAAGGATTTGGTGATCTGCGGGCCCTGGGTGGTCTTTTCGATGGCGTTCATCAGCCAATACCGGGGACCGTTGAGCAGGGCGGCAGCCGCCCCGTGTTCGGTGGCGATGGCGTGTGCGTCCAGCGCCGACCAGAGCTCCTGGGGACAGTCGTTGAGCGGGAAGCTGTTGTAAACCGTTGCCTGCGGTCCCGCCTCGCCGGGCGTTACGAGCAGCACCTCGCCGTATCGCTTTCCGGACAGGTCGAGTGCGTGCTTACCGACGGCGCGGCCGGATTCGGGCTCGGACACAGGGTGAAATTAATCACTGGTGTCGGTGCCGTCAACACGGCGGACGGTCACCCGGCGGCGCCGTGGTAGCGATTGCGCGCCACCAAGGTGGTGCCCAGGTCATCGATCAACGGGTCGAGAAACGTGGACCGGTATTCCGCGTCGCCGGCGGCGCGGGCGCTGATGTACATGAACGTCAACGCGCCGAGGAACAGCGTCATGTGGATCAGCGAGTCGGGCACCGGCAGCGTGAATCCGAGCACCGTCGCGCTGCTCTGGTAGGTGTGGGTCCACTCGTTGAGCAGTTCGGGACTGAGCACGATGAGCCCGAGAATCAGATAGATCGCGGTGGTCACCACCGCCACCACCATGATCTGCGCCAGCTGGGAGACGGCCAAAACAAAAACCACGTTGAGCCGCTCCGACTTCTTCAGCGGTGCCCCGTCAGAGGCGGCGGGCATCGCGGCGAACGGTGTGCCCGCGAGCTTTTCGGGTTCGTCACGCGGCACCGTCGCCGATTGCAGCATCGGCCTGACGCGCTCTCGCGTTGCCGAGCTGACGAACGCCGCCGCGATGGTGACCAGGAACGCCATGGCCAGCGCCAGCCGGTTGCCGCTGATTGTCGCGGCCATCAGCCAGACGTAGGTGTTGAAGAACACCAACGCGGTCAGCAGCACGACCGGCAGTGCCCGAACGGCCAAGGCGCCCACCGTCGCAAAGTGCGACAGCATCATCCGTACCGCCCATCCGAGGATCGATCCGATCCCGCTGCCGGTCAGGATCAGCACGGCGGTAACGACGACGGCCTCCTGCATGACGTCGCCGACGGCGACCCCGACGCAGGCCACGAACGCAGCCGACAACGTCGCTATCGCGGTGCGTGTCTTGCGGGTTCGCGACCGCGAAACCAGCCAGCCGATGACGGCCATCAACGGCAGGGCCAGGGCGAGCAGAATTAGCACGGCCAGTTGTGAGGTCGTCGGTTCGCCACTGATCTCGACGTCGTGCCCGCCGGTGATCAGGTAGATCGCCAAGACGCACCCCTGCAGCGCCGCGTACGCGGCAAGCGCGGGTGCCGACCGCGTCCAGAGCCGCCGCCACCGCGCGCGCCGGGTGAGTACGGACGGCAAACCACGCCCCAAAAACCAGCTTTCGGCCGCGGCGCTCGGCTCTGCCCGGCGGCCCGGAGCGCGGCCGCGAAGTAGCTCCATGCCGGCTCACCCTACGGCCGGCAGGTCACCCGCGCCGGCCTTATCGGAATGGTTGCCGGACTGGCAATTTCCGGACATCGGCGGGGCCGCTGATCCGCTCCACCACGCCCCGCCGGCCGGGCCGCTCCGTCACCCGGCCTACGCTTAGGTCATGCAACGGATTATCGGGACGGAGGTCGAATACGGCATTTCATCGCCATCGGACCCGACAGCCAATCCGATCCTCACATCGACGCAGGCGGTTTTGGCGTATGCCGCAGCAGCGGGCATTCAGCGCGCCAAGCGCACCCGGTGGGACTACGAGGTGGAATCGCCGTTGCGGGACGCCCGCGGCTTTGACTTGAGCCGCTCGGCCGGCCCACCCCCGGTGGTCGACGCCGATGAGGTCGGCGCGGCCAACATGATTTTGACCAACGGCGCGCGGCTCTACGTCGACCACGCGCACCCGGAGTACTCCGCACCCGAGTGCACCGACCCACTCGACGCGGTGATCTGGGACAAGGCCGGCGAGCGGGTGATGGAGGCCGCGGCGCGCCACGTCGCCAGCGTGCCCGGGGCCGCGAAATTGCAGCTCTACAAGAACAACGTCGACGGCAAGGGCGCCTCCTACGGGTCGCACGAGAACTACCTGATGTCGCGGCAGACGCCGTTTTCGGCGATCATCGCCGGGCTGACCCCCTTTCTGGTCTCCCGGCAGGTGGTCACCGGCTCCGGACGGGTCGGCATCGGGCCTTCCGGCGACGAGCCCGGTTTTCAGTTGTCCCAGCGCTCCGATTACATCGAGGTCGAAGTCGGCCTTGAGACCACGCTCAAGCGCGGCATCATCAACACTCGCGACGAACCACACGCCGACGCCGACCGCTATCGGCGGCTGCACGTCATCATCGGCGACGCCAACCTCGCCGAGACGTCGACCTATCTGAAACTGGGCACCACGGCGCTGGTGCTGGACCTGATCGAAGAGGGGCCGGCGCACGGCATCGACCTGGGCGATTTGGCGCTGGCGCGGCCGGTGCATGCGGTCCACGCGATCAGCCGCGACCCGTCGCTGCGCGCAGCGGTGGCCTTGGCCGACGGTCGCGAGCTGACCGGGCTTGCGCTGCAACGGGTTTACCTCGATCGGGTGGCCAAGCTGGTCGATAGCCGCGACCCCGACCCGCGCGCGGCCGACGTCGTCGAGACCTGGGCGCACGTGCTCGACCAACTCGAGCGCGACCCGATGGAATGCGCCGAGATACTCGACTGGCCGGCCAAGCTGCGCCTGCTTGAAGGATTCCGGCAGCGCGAAAACCTGAGCTGGTCGGCGCCGCGGCTGCATTTGGTGGACCTGCAATATTCCGACGTCCGGCTGGACAAGGGCCTGTACAACCGGCTCGTCGCGCGCGGCTCGATGAAGCGCTTGGTCACCGAACACCAGGTGCTCGAGGCGGTGGACAAGCCGCCCACGGACACCCGTGCATACTTCCGCGGCGAATGCCTGCGCAGGTTCGGTGCCGACATCGCCGCGGCCAGCTGGGACTCCGTGATTTTCGACCTGGGCGGTGATTCCCTGGTCCGCATTCCGACGCTGGAGCCGCTGCGCGGGAGCAAGGCGCACGTCGGGGCGCTGCTGGATTCGGTGGACAGCGCCGCCGAGCTGGTGGAACAACTCACCAGCTAGGTACCGGTTAACCACGGGACCGTCGGGGTTGACCGGTAGGCTAGGACAGACCAACGGGCAGTGTGGCTTGATCGGTGAGTAAGCCATTCAAATGGCCCACACAACGCAGGAGGCGGCGATGGCTCAGGAGCAGACCAAGCGTGGCGGTGGTGGCGGCGACGAAGACGACATCGCCAGCAGCACGGCCGCGGGCCAAGAGCGCCGGGAGAAGCTAGCCGAGGACACCGACGATCTGCTCGACGAGATCGACGACGTCCTCGAGGAGAACGCTGAGGACTTCGTTCGCGCGTATGTCCAAAAGGGCGGACAGTGACCTGGCCTTTCTCCAATCGCCTGTCCACCAATTCCGCACTACCGGGCCCCGCACTTCCGGGCAATTCCGCTATAGACCTCTCGTCGTTTGCTGACCTGTTGCGACGCCAGGCGCCGGAATTGCTGCCGGCAAGCCTGTCCGGCCCGCAATCGGATGCCCCCACGGGGCAGCTGCCGCACGGCACCACGATCGTCGCGCTGAAGTACCCGGGCGGTGTCGTGCTCGCCGGCGACCGGCGTTCGACGCAGGGCAACATGATCGCCGGCCGCGATGTCAAAAAGGTGTATATCACCGACGACTACACCGCCACCGGCATCGCCGGTACCGCCGCCATCGCCGTGGAATTCGCCCGCCTTTATGCGGTCGAACTCGAGCACTACGAGAAACTCGAAGGCGTGCCACTGACATTCGCCGGCAAGGTCAACCGGCTGGCGATCATGGTGCGTGGAAACCTGGCGGCCGCGATGCAGGGTCTGATCGCCTTGCCGCTGCTGGTTGGCTACGACATCGACGCGTCCGATTCCGAAGGCGCCGGCCGGATCGTGTCTTTCGATGCCGCCGGGGGCTGGAACCTGGAAGAGGAGGGTTACCAGTCGGTAGGGTCGGGCTCGATCTTCGCCAAGTCGTCGATGAAGAAGTTGTACTCGCAGGTCGCCGACGCCGATTCCGCGGTGCGGGTCGCGATCGAGGCGCTCTACGACGCGGCCGATGACGATTCCGCCACCGGTGGACCGGATCTGGTGCGGGGCATCTATCCCACCGCGGTCACCATCGGTGCCGAGGGAGCGCTTGAAGTGCCAGAGAGCCGCATCGCGGAATTGGCTCGCGAAGTGATTCAAAGCCGTTCGCGCGCTGACACTTTCGGCCCCGATGGTGGTGAGAAGTGAGCTTTCCCTATTTCATCTCGCCCGAGCAGGCGATGCGCGAGCGCAGCGAGCTCGCGCGCAAGGGCATCGCTCGTGGCAAGAGCGTGGTCGCCCTGGTCTACGCCGGTGGCGTGCTGTTCGTCGCGGAGAACCCGTCACGGTCGTTGCAGAAGATCAGCGAACTCTACGATCGTGTCGGCTTCGCGGCGGCCGGCAAGTTCAACGAATTCGACAACCTGCGCCGGGGCGGAATCCAATTCGCCGACACCCGCGGCTACGCCTACGACCGGCGCGACGTGACGGGCCGCCAGCTGGCCAACGTCTACGCGCAGACGCTGGGCACCATCTTCACCGAGCAGGCCAAGCCCTACGAGGTGGAATTGTGCGTTGCCGAGGTCGCACACTACGGCGAGACCAAACCGCCTGAGCTCTACCGGATCACCTATGACGGGTCGATCGCCGACGAGCCGCATTTCGTCGTGATGGGTGGCACCACCGAGCCGATCACCACGGCACTCAAGGACTCGTACGCCGAGAACGCCGATCTGCGTGAGGCCACGCGCATCGCCGTGAAAGCGCTGCGGGCCGGCAGCGAGGCCTCGAATGGGGACCAGTCCACGCTCGACGTGGGCAGCCTGGAAGTTGCCATCCTGGACGTCAACCGGCCGCGACGGGCCTTCCGGCGGATCAATCGTGCCACCTTGGAAAATTTGCTGCGCGAGCTGGATGCCAATGGCTCGGGTGGCGACGCTGAGCCGTCGGACACCAACGGCGGGCCCTCCGACTAGACGCGCCCATACCGGCGCACGTACGCCCGTGCCGGTGGGGCTGGTGATGCGTAAGGTGCTGGTGAGCTGCGAGTAGCCGCGGCGCCGGTGCGAGTCGATGGGTGTCAAGGCGCACCCCGCGTGCCCCCGCCGAGGGTCGACGAAACACTTCGTCGAATTGATAAGCGCGGCATGCTCACCGTCCAGGTCGGACAACCAGTACCCTCGATTACGTGCAGAGGCGAATCATGGGCATCGAGACCGAGTTCGGGGTCACCTGCACATTCCACGGCCATCGACGGCTCAGCCCGGACGAGGTGGCCCGCTACCTGTTCCGTCGCGTCGTGTCCTGGGGCCGAAGCTCCAACGTCTTCCTTCGCAACGGGGCCCGCCTGTATCTCGACGTCGGAAGCCACCCGGAGTACGCCACCGCCGAATGCGACAGCCTGGTGCAGCTGGTCACCCACGACCGCGCCGGCGAATGGGTGCTGGAAGACCTGTTGGTCGACGCCGAGCAGCGGCTCGCTGATGAGGGCATCGGCGGTGACATCTACCTGTTCAAGAACAACACCGACTCGGCGGGCAACTCGTATGGCTGCCACGAGAACTACTTGATCGTGCGCGCCGGCGAGTTCTCCCGGATCTCGGACGTGCTGCTGCCCTTCCTGGTCACCCGCCAGTTGATCTGCGGCGCGGGCAAGGTGCTGCAGACCCCCAAGGCCGCAACCTTCTGCCTTTCCCAACGCGCCGAGCACATTTGGGAGGGCGTCTCCTCGGCCACCACTCGCAGCCGGCCGATCATCAACACCCGCGACGAGCCGCACGCCGACGCGGAGAAGTACCGGCGCTTGCACGTGATCGTCGGCGACTCCAACATGTGCGAGACCACCACCATGCTCAAGGTCGGCACCGCCGCCCTGGTGTTGGAGATGATCGAGGCCGGTGTCCCGTTTCGGGACTTCTCGCTCGACAACCCCATCCGCGCCATCCGCGAGGTCAGCCACGACACGACCGGCCGTCGGCCGGTGCGGCTGGCGGGCGGGCGTCAGGCCAGTGCGCTGGATATCCAGCGCGAGTACTACAGCCGTGCCGTCGACCACCTGCAGACCCGGGAGCCCAACGCGCAAATCGAGCAGATCGTCGACCTGTGGGGCCGCCAGCTCGACGCGGTCGAGAGCCAGGACTTCGCGAAGGTCGACACGGAGATCGACTGGGTGATCAAGCGCAAACTCTTCCAGCGCTACCAGGACCGCTACAGCATGGAGCTGTCCGACCCGAAGATCGCCCAGCTGGACCTGGCCTACCACGACATCAAGCGCGGGCGCGGGGTCTTCGACCTGCTGCAGCGCAAAGGACTGGCCGCGCGCGTCACCACCGACGAGGACATTGCGGAGGCGGTCGACAACCCGCCGCAGACCACCCGGGCGCGGCTGCGTGGCGAGTTCATCAGCGCGGCCCAGGCCGCGGGTCGTGACTTCACCGTCGACTGGGTGCACTTGAAGCTCAACGATCAGGCGCAGCGCACCGTGTTGTGCAAGGACCCCTTCCGGGCGGTCGACGAGCGGGTCAAGCGCCTGATCGCGAGCATGTAGCCGCGCCTCGGCTCATCAGCCCCCCCGGCACGGCATCGAAGCAGACTTTCCGAAGTGCTAGCGCGGGCGCCAGCGCAATCGAAAGTCGCCGGCACCTCCCCGGCTCGGGGCACAAGTCAAGGCAGGCAATAGCGCGACGCGGACGCCCGGTGGGAGCGCCAGACGAGGACCATCGAATAATCTGGAGCCGATGGCGACGTCAAAAGTCGAGCGACTGGTAAATCTGGTCATCGCCCTGCTTTCCACCCGCGGCTACATCTCGGCGGAGAAGATCAGGTCGAGTGTGGCGGGTTATTCGGACAGCCCCAGCGCCGAGGCGTTCTCGCGCATGTTCGAGCGGGACAAGAACGAGCTGCGCGACCTCGGCATCCCGCTGGAGGTCGGCCGGGCGTCGGCCTGGGATCCCACCGAGGGCTACCGGATCAACCGTGACGCCTACTCGCTCGCACCGGTCGACCTGACCCCCGACGAGGCGGCAGCCGTAGCGGTGGCGACGCAGCTGTGGGAGTCGCCCGAACTCATCACCGCGACTCAGGGCGCGCTGCTCAAACTGCGCGCGGCCGGGGTCGACGTCGATCCGGACGCGCCGGTGGCCATTGCGTCGCCCGCCGGGGTTCCGGGGCTGCGCGGGTCGGAGGAAGTCCTCGGAATCCTTCTGTCCGCCATCGACTCCCGGCAGGCCGTGCAGTTTCCGCACCGGCCGTCGCGAGCCGAGCCGTACGCCACCCGCACCGTCGAGCCCTGGGGTGTGGTCACCCAGAAGGGCCGCTGGTATCTGGTGGGCCATGACCGCGACCGCGACGCGACCCGCACCTTCCGGCTCTCCCGGATCGGTTCGAACGTCACGCCGATCGGCCCGCCGGGCGCCGTCGCCGTGCCGAACGACGTTGACCTGCGCAAGATCGTGGCCCAGACCGTCACCGAGGTTTCGGCGACGCCAACCGTTGGGCAGGCCCGGGTGTGGGTGGCCGGCGGGCGGGCTACGGCACTGCGGCGCGCCGGCCGGCCCGTCGAGGCTCGCCAACTCGGGGGTCGCGACGGCGAGGTCATCGAACTCGACATCTCCTTCGCCGACCAGCTGGCACGTGACATCGCCGGCTACGGAGCCGACGCCCTGGTGCTCGAACCTCAGTCGCTGCGCGACGACGTGCTGGCCCGGCTGCGCGCGCATGCGGGCGTGGACGCTGTCGTTGCCGGGCAACCGCCCCGCCGCGGGGGAGTGTCCGCATGACACCCGTTTCCACGCGCTTGATCCGGCTGCTGAACATGGTGCCGTATTTCCAAGCCAATCCTCGGGTCACCCGATCCAAGGCCGCCGCCGACCTCGGGGTATCGGCCAAGCAGCTGGAAGAGGACCTCAATCAGCTATGGATGTGCGGTCTACCCGGTTATTTCCCGGGCGACCTGATCGATTTCGAGTTCTCCGGGGACACCATCGAGGTGACGTTCTCCGCGGGGATCGACCGTCCCCTGAGGCTCACCTCGCCGGAGGCCACCGGCCTGCTGGTGGCGTTGCGGGCGCTCGCCGACATCCCCGGGGTCGTCGACCCGGAAGCCGCGCGCAGCGCCATCGCCAAGATCGAGGATGCGGCGGGGGCTGTCGGGCACGACGCGTCACTCGCGGCGTCGGCCGTCGATGAACCCGCACCGGCGGAGAACCGGGCCGCCGCCGCGGTGCGCGCGGCCGTCCAGTCCAGGCATGCGTTGGCCATCGACTACTACTCCGCCTCGCACGACACCCTGGCCAGCCGGGTCGTCGACCCCATCCGGGTGCTGCTGATCGGCGGCCACAGCTACCTGGAGGGTTGGTCACGGGAGGCCGAGGGCGTGCGGTTGTTCCGCTTCGACCGGATCGTGGACGCCACCGAGCTCGACGAGCCGGCAGCGCCGCCCGAGCCGGCGCTGCACGCGCCGCCGGACACCTCGCTGTTCGACGGCGATCCGTCGCTGCCGTCGGCCAAGCTGCGGGTGGCGCCTGCGGCGTCCTGGATGTTCGAGTACTACCCCATGCGCGACGTGCGTGAATTGCCGGACGGATCCTGCGAGGCGGTGATGACCTACGCTTCCGAGGATTGGATGACGCGGCTGGTGCTGGGCTTCGGGCTCGACGTGCAGGTGCTGCAGCCTGCGTCTCTGGCGCAGCGGGTACGGGATGCCGCGGCGGCCGCCGTGACGTCCTACGAAGCCCTGAGCTCATAAAAGTCCAGGCGAAATGGGCGGTGGGGCGGCGCGCGCCCGGCGCCACACGGCACCACTGCGGTAGCATCGGGTGAACGTCTGGAGGTAATCAAAGTGGGCAGTCTTAGTCCGTGGCACTGGGCGATCCTCGCGGTCGTGGTGATCTTGCTGTTCGGTGCGAAGAGGCTCCCCGATGCGGCGCGTTCGTTGGGCAAGTCGATGCGGATCTTCAAGTCCGAGATTCGCGAAATGCAGACGGAGAACAAAGCGGAAACGTCGGCCTTGGGAACCCAAAGCGAGGCTTCCGCGGCGAACCCAACGCCCGTGGAGTCGCAGCGGGTCGATGCGCCGACGCCCAGCGAGCAGGGGCACAGCGAAGCACGTCCGGCGTAGCCGCCATCACCGTCGCGCTGCCCGAGCGCCACTGACCGAGCATCGTGAAAGTCTTCAAGGTTTCAGCGCGCACTTCCGGCCTGCTGAGGCGCCTCAACCCTCGTAACCGGCGCAGCCGAACCAACCCGGATGCGACCATGTCGCTGGTCGACCATCTGACCGAGCTGCGCACCCGGCTGCTGATTTCGCTGGCCGCCATCTTGCTGACCACGATCTTCGGCTTCGTCTGGTATTCGCATTCGATCTTCGGACTGGAAAGCCTGGGCGAGTGGTTACGTCATCCCTACTGTTCGCTGCCGCAGTCGGCGCGCGCAGAGATCAGCCCTGGCGGCCAATGTCGGCTGCTGGCCACCGCGCCGTTCGATCAGTTCATGCTGCGGCTCAAGGTCGGGCTGACCGCGGGGGTGGTACTCGCCTGTCCGGTGTGGTTCTACCAGCTGTGGGCGTTCATCACGCCCGGGCTGTATCGGAAGGAACGCCGCTTCGCGGTCGCGTTCGTGATCCCCGCCGTGGTGCTGTTCGTCGTCGGCGCGGTGCTGGCCTACTTCGTGCTGGCCAAGGCGCTGGGCTTCCTGCTGACCGTCGGCAGCGACGTCCAGGTGACCGCGCTGTCCGGCGACCGATATTTCGGATTCCTGATAAACCTGCTCGTGGTTTTCGGCGTCAGCTTCGAATTTCCGCTGCTCATCGTCATGCTCAACGCCATCGGCATCCTGCCCTACGAGCGACTCAAGGCGTGGCGGCGCGGCCTGATCTTCGCGATGTTCGCGTTCGCGGCGATCTTCACCCCCGGATCCGACCCGTTTTCGATGACCGCGCTCGGGTTGGCGCTGTCAATCCTGTTGGAGTTCGCCATCCAGATCTCCCGGCTGCACGACAGACGGAAGGCCAAGCGTGAAGCCCAGGCCGTGATTCCCGACGACGAAGCATCGGTCATCGAACCGCCCACCGCTATACCGGAGCCGTCGTTCACCGCCGGGCAACACGACGATGTCACCTGATCCATCGCCGACTCATGACGTCGCCGAGTTCGTGGAGCTCACCCGGTTCGCCACCGAACTGCCCTTCGCGCTCGACGGCTTTCAGCGTCGGGCGTGCGCGGCGCTCGAACGAGGACATGGCGTGCTGGTCTGCGCGCCGACGGGCGCCGGCAAGACGGTGGTCGGCGAATTCGCCGTGCACCTGGCGTTGGCGTCCGGCGGCAAGTGTTTCTACACCACGCCGCTAAAAGCGCTGAGCAACCAGAAGCACAC
Organism: Mycobacterium sp. 1165178.9; assembly: GCF_001673555.1. Classification (GTDB taxonomy): domain Bacteria; phylum Actinomycetota; class Actinomycetes; order Mycobacteriales; family Mycobacteriaceae; genus Mycobacterium. The sequence continues at coordinate 13,388 of NZ_LZMB01000323.1, forward strand.
CGACCTCACGGCGCGCTACGGCCGCGACCGCATCGGCCTGCTCACCGGAGACATGTCCGTCAACGCCGACGCACCCGTGGTGGTGATGACCACCGAAGTGCTGCGCAACATGCTCTACGCGGATTCACCTGCGCTGCATGGACTTTCGTATGTGGTGATGGACGAGGTGCATTTCCTCGCCGACCGGATGCGGGGTCCGGTATGGGAGGAGGTGATCCTGCACCTGCCCGACGAGGTTCGGGTGGTCAGCCTCTCGGCGACAGTGAGCAACGCCGAGGAATTCGGCGGCTGGATTCAGACCGTGCGCGGCGATACGACGGTGGTGGTCGACGAGCACCGGCCGGTGCCGCTGTGGCAACACGTGTTGGTGGGCAAGCGTCTGCTCGATCTGTTCGATTACGACAACGAGATGCCGGCCGCGGATCGTCAACCGCGCGTCAATCCCGAACTGCTGCGCCACATTGCGCACCGCCGCGAGGCGGACCGCATGACCGACTGGCAGCCCCGGCGCCGCGGCACCGGACGCCCGTCGCGTCCCCGCTTCTACCGGACACCGGGGCGCCCCGACGTGATCGCCACCCTGGATTCCGAAGGGCTGCTGCCCGCGATCACGTTCGTGTTCTCGCGTGCCGGCTGCGATGCCGCCGTCCAGCAGTGCCTGCGCTCATCCTTGCAGCTGACCACCCAGGAGGAGCGCGCACAGATCGCCGAGGTGATCGAACACCGGTGCGGCGATCTCGCCGACGCCGACCTGAGCGTGCTCGGTTACTACGAGTGGCGCGAGGGGCTGCTGCGTGGTTTGGCGGCCCACCATGCCGGCATGCTGCCCGTTTTCCGCCACACCGTCGAAGAGCTGTTCACCGCCGGACTGGTCAGGGCGGTGTTCGCCACCGAGACCCTGGCACTCGGGATCAACATGCCCGCACGCACGGTGGTGCTCGAGCGGTTGGTGAAGTTCAACGGCGAGCAGCACGTGGCGCTGACGCCGGGGGAGTACACGCAGCTCACCGGCCGCGCCGGGCGGCGCGGCATCGACGTCGAGGGCCATGCGGTGGTGCTGTGGAATCCCACCGAGGAAACCACCGAACCGTCCGCGGTGGCCGGGCTGGCCTCCACCCGCACCTTCCCGCTGCGCAGCTCGTTCGCCCCGTCGTACAACATGACGATCAACCTGGTCCAGCAGATGGGTCCCGAGCAGGCACATCGGTTGTTGGAGCAGTCATTTGCGCAGTATCAGGCCGACCGTTCCGTCGTCGGGCTGGTTCGCGGCATCGAGCGGGGCAGCGCGTTGCTTGATGAGATCGCCGCCGAGATCGGCGGACCCAAGGCCCCGATCCTCGAATACGCCCGGATGCGTGCACGCATCACCGAGAGGGAGCGCGCACAGTCGCGCGCGTCCCGACTGCAACGACGGCAGGCCGCCACCGACGCGCTGGCCGCGCTGCGCCGGGGCGACATCATCAACATCACCCACGGCCGGCGCGGTGGGCTGGCCGTGGTGCTGGAATCCGCCCGCGACAGCTCCGATCCGCGACCGCTGGTGCTCACCGAAAACCGTTGGGCGGGCAGGATTTCGTCGGCCGACTATTCGGGGGCGTCCGCGCGCGTCGGTTCGATGTCACTGCCCAAACGGGTCGAACACCGTCAGCCACGGGTCCGGCGCGATCTGGCCTCGGCGCTGCGATCGGCTGCCGCCGGGCTGACCGTCCCGGCCCGGCATCGGGGCGGCCGCGGTGACTCCGACGGCGCCTTCCACGACCCGGAGCTGGCGTCGTTGCGTGAACAGCTGCGCCGACACCCATCGCACAACACGCCCGGCCTGGAAGATCAGGTCCGGCAGGCCGAGCGGTACCTGCGGATCGAACGCGACAACGCGCAGTTGGAGAAAAAGGTTGCGGCCGCCACCAATTCGCTGGCTCGGACCTTCGACCGGATCGTCGGGTTGCTCACCGAGCGCGGGTTCATCGAAGGACGCGACGGCGATCCTCGCGTAACCGACCACGGCCGGTTGCTGGCGCGCATCTACAGCGAAAGCGATCTGCTGGTCGCCGAGTGTCTCCGCACCGGCGCGTGGTCGGGGCTGAACCCGGCCGAGCTGGCGGCGGTGGTCTCGGCGGTGCTGTACGAAAGCCGGGGTGGTGAGGGGCCGGGGGCAGCCTTTGCCGCCGACGCGCCCACCCAGCAAGTGCGGCAGGCGCTGCAGCAGACGTCGCGGCTGTCGATGGCGTTGCGTGCCGACGAGCAAACGCACCGGATCGCCCCGAGCCGCGAACCCGACGACGGCTTCGTCAACGTCATCTACCGCTGGGCCAGAACGGGAGATCTCGCCGCGGCACTGGCGGCCGCAGACCCGGCCGGCACCGGATCACCCCTGCTCGCGGGGGATTTCGTGCGCTGGTGCCGCCAGGTTCTCGACCTGTTGGACCAGGTCCGCAACGCCGCTCCGGACCCCGAATTACGGGCCACCGCCAAGCGCGCTATCAATGACATTCGGCGCGGCGTCGTCGCAGTTGACGCCGGGTAGGCTAGGCCGGAGCTACCGTTAAGCGCCGATAGCATGCCAAGACACACAGGCTGAGGGAGAGAGATGAGCGGACCGCAGGGATCGGACCAGCAGTGGCAGCCGCCCGGCCAAGGTCAAGGTCAAGGTAGCGACCACTCGTCAGACCCGACCCAGGTGGGACCGACCTGGCAGGATCAGTCGAATCAGGAGACGTCTTGGCAGGCCCCCGCATACACGCCGCCCGCCGACTACCCGCAGTACCAACAGCCGACTGAGCAGGCCTACCCGCAGCAGTACCCCCAGCAGCAGCCGGGCTACGCGCAGCCAGGCCAATACGGTCAGCCCGGCCAATACGGCCAGCCCGGGCAGTACGCCCAGCCGGGGCAGTACGGCCAGCCGGGCCAGTACCCGCAGCCCGGGCAATATCCCCAGCCCGGCCAGTACGGCCAGCCGGGCCAGTACCCGCAGTACCCCGGTTACGAGCAGCCGGGCAAGAAGCGGCCGGTCGGGCTCATCGCCGGCGTGGGTGGGGCGATCGCATTTCTGCTCATCGCGGTCGTGCTGGTGCTGGGCTTCTGGCAGCCCGGGTTCTTCGTCACCACCAAGCTGGACGTCAATAAGGCGCAGGCCGGGGTCCAGCAAGTGCTCAGCGACGAAACCAACGGCTACGGCGCGAAGAACGTCCAGAATGTCAAGTGCAACCACGGCCAGAACCCGACGGTCAAGAAGGGCACCACATTCGACTGCGACGTGAGCATCGACGGCGCGCCCAAGCACGTGACCGTGACGTTCCAGGACAACAAGGGCACCTACGAGGTCGGCCGGCCGCAATAAGCGGCGGCATCGTCAGTCCGGCAGCGCGTCCAGCGCTTTCTGCAAACGACTGATCGACGAGCCGACACCCAGCTCGGTCGCCAGTTTGGCGGTGCGTTGCGGATCGGCGGCAACCAGCGGCAATTCGTCGCCGGCTGTCGAGAAGGTAACGGGAGCGTCCACGGCCACCCGCACCACTTTGCCGGCCGACTCGATGTAATCCAGCGCGGCCAACAGTTTCCTGCGCACACCCTTGGCCATCTTCGACTTCGGGTCGTGCGCGGCGGCCAGGATCTGCTCCAGCGAGCCGTGCTGGGCCAGCAGCGTCGCCGCCGTCTTTTCGCCGACTCCCGGGACGCCGGGCAAGCCGTCGGACGGGTCGCCACGCAGCAACGCTAGTTCGGCGTAGGCGGGGCCGGCCCTATCCACCGGCACGCCATAGTGTTCGGCCACCTCCCCGGGCCCGAACAACGTGGCCTTGCTCAGTCCTCGGCCGAGATACAGCACCCGGACCGGGACGGGATCGTCGGACACCACCTGCAGCAGGTCGCGGTCACCGCTGACCACCACCACCGGATCCTTGCGTTCCCGGGCCGCCAGCGTGCCCAGCACGTCGTCGGCCTCAAACCCCTCCGCACCGGCCGTCGGAATCCCGAACGCGTCAAGGAGTTCGGCGATCATGTCGATCTGGGGCGTCAGATCGTCGGGGACTTCCTCGATGTCCGGCTCGTTCCGCGGCTCCACCTCCGCCACGCGGTGGGCCTTGTAGGACGGGACGAGGTCCACGCGGAACTGAGGGCGCCAATCGAGGTCCAGGCAGACGGCCAGCCGGGTGGGCCGCTGCTGGGTGATCACCACGGCCATGGAGTCGATGAATCCGCGAACGGCGTTGACCGGCCGGCCGTCGGGAGCGGTGATCGAGGACGGCACCCCGAAATACGAGCGGAACCACATGCTGGCGCCGTCGAGCAGGACGAGCGGCGAGCGGGGTGCTGGCATGCCGGTTATGGTCTCACGCCGCCGCGAGGCGATGTGCTACTGAGCATTAGCCTGGCTGGCATGGAGTCTCACCGCTTCGAAGCAGCAGTGTACGAACGCCGGGTGGCGACGGCCGCCGCGGCGGCTGCCAACGAGGGTTTGGCCGGGCTGGTCATCACGCCGGGCTACGACCTGCGCTACCTCGTCGGGTCGCGCGCACAGACATTGGAACGGTTCACCGCGCTGGTGTTGCCCGCGTCGGGCGATCCAACGGTCGTGGTGCCGCGGCTGGAGCTGGCCTCACTGAAAGGGTCTGCCGTCGCCGAACTCGGCCTGGCGGTGCGGGATTGGGTCGACGGCGAGAATCCATACGATCTGGTGGGCTCCGCGTTGGGCGGCGCCCCCGCCGCGATCGCGGTCACCGATGCCATGCCGGCATTGCACCTGCTGCCGCTGGCCGGCGTGCTCGGTGTGTTGCCGGTCCTGGCCACCGACGTGTTGCGCACGCTGCGGATGGTCAAGGAGGAATGCGAGGTCGACTCGCTGCGCAAGGCCGGTGCGGCCATCGATCGGGTGCACGCCCGGGTGCCCGAGTTCCTGGTCCCGGGCCGCACGGAGGCCGACGTCGCCGCCGACATCGCGGATGCCATTGTGGCCGAAGGGCATTCGGAGGTGGCGTTCATCATTGTCGGATCCGGGCCGCATGGCGCCGATCCGCACCACGGTTATTCGGATCGCGAACTGCAGGTTGGAGACATCGTCGTCGTCGATATCGGCGGCTCTTATGAACCCGGCTACAATTCCGACTCGACGCGCACCTACAGCATCGGTGAACCGGATCGTGAAGTAGCTCAACACTATTCGGTGCTACAACGCGCCCAGCGCGCGGCGTATGAAGCTGTACGCCCCGGGGTGACGGCCGAACAGGTGGACGCTGCCGCCCGCGACGTGCTGGCCGCGGAAGGACTTGCTGAGTACTTCGTGCACCGCACCGGCCACGGCATCGGGCTGTCGGTCCACGAAGAGCCCTACATCGTCGCCGGAAACGATCTGCCGCTGGCCGAGGGCATGGCCTTTTCGATCGAGCCGGGCATCTATTTCCCGGGCCGTTGGGGTGCCCGCATCGAGGACATCGTCGTCGTGACTGCGGACGGTGCCTTAGCCGTCAACAATCGGCCGCACGAATTGATCGTGGTGCCGGTGCCTTAAGTGACGCGCCCCTCCTTCCGCGTAGGTTGGGGGTGGTGTCAATCCTGGATCTCCCGCTGCTGCCGATTCGCATTGCACGCCACGTTGTCGAGGCGGTCCTGCACTCCACCGCACCGGCTCCGGCGTCGACACCGGCACCGGCGCCAGCCCCGCCCGCTGAGCTCATCGTGGTCGACGGCATGCCCGAAGGGGTGCCGCCGGCCGCACGGCGCCCAGAGCCGAAGCTTCCCGCGCCTGCGGGATGGCCGTTCGGTGAACAGTTCCCGCGCACGTGCGGCGCGGGCCGAGTGGCCGACGGTGCTTTGTTCTGGACCGACTTCCTCTACGACGACCATGGCGCGACGGGTATCCCGATCGGTGACCTGAAGATTCAGGCGCCGCCGCGCGGAACCTACGTCTATCCCGACGGGCCGGCGGCCGGCAACGGCGCCGACATCTTCCGCGTCGCCATCGGGCTCACCGAGAGCCACACCTGGTGGCGGATCGATTGGAACACCCTGCTGGACGCCTCGGTGCCCATTGCGCTGTTCACCTTCGACACCGACCCGGCCCGAACGGCGGACGAGGAGTGGCCGGCCGGAGCCGGCGTGCGCTCGAAGGGCATCGACACGGCCCTGCTCGTGTCGGGGAGTGGCGCCGCGCTGATCGACCTGACGACCCAGGTCAGGACGCCGGTCGAGCGCAGCGTCGACATGCAATCACGGTCATTCGTGGCGCAGGTCCCGCGGTCGCTGGCCGAACCCACGCAAAGCTGGACGGTCCGCCTGGCCGCGGGCTTGGCGAACGCGGCGGGGGACGGGTTTGCCGACGTGCCCGCCCTGCACGGTGCGCTCCCCGGCCAACCCAACGTCTACAACGTGGCATTCCGCACCACCGAGCAGGAGCCGCCGCACCTGAACTTCTGGTCGGATGCCGCGCAGGCCGCCGCTCTGACGCATGGCGACGTCTCAGAGTTTGCGCTGACTGTGCCGTGGGCTCAGCTGGCCGCCCGCGAAACCGCTCCCGAGCCGGTGATCACCGGCCCGTCCACCCGGTGGTACGTGTCGTCGATCGAACTCGGCCAGGGCCTGGAACAAGGTTGGGCCGCCAACGACATCCTGAGCACCAAGCCGCAATTCCTCGGCCGGGTGCAGCCGTATTCGATCTGTCTGCCGTCGAGCTACGCACCGGGTCGCGTGTTGCCGCTGACCCTGCTGCTGCACTCCCTTTCACTCGGGCAGAGCCAGTTCGCCGCGATCGACCCGCGACTGTTGCACGAGGTGTGCGAGGGCAGGGACTCGGTGGTGGTCACGCCGTTGGCCCGGGGGCCGTCCACCTGGTACTTCGACAGCGGCGAACTCGACGTCTGGGAAGTGTGGGCGCGCGTCGCCGAACAACTGGCCACCGATCCCAATCGCACTGTGATCTCGGGCTATTCGATGGGCGGGTATGCGACCTACAAGCTGGGGCTGAGTTACCCGCAGGTGTTTTCGCAAGCGGTGGTGCTGGCGGGGCCGCCGACGTGCGGGGTGCGGCTGCTGCCCCACGTCGACATTCCCGCCGACCTCGACCTTGACTCGCCCTGTGCCCGTGAGGGCGACACCTGGAAGCTGCTGGTGAACGCCCGATGGTTGCCGTACGTCATCGCCCATGGGCTGCTCGACGAACTGGTGCCGTTCGCCTCGGCCGCCGAGCAGGTGCTCGAGCTCGACCGGTTGGGTTACCGCCACCGGTTCAGTGTCTACCCACTCGAGGATCACATCGCCTGGGTATTTCAGGACAAGTTCGAGGATCCGGTTTCTCACATGGGAACCGCTCTGCGCCAAGCGGATCCGGGGCACATCACGTTCGCCTGGTATCCGCAACTGGTGCGCGCCGATCTGGGTATCGGGCCGCACCAGGTGTGGTGGTTGTCGGAGCTGGCCGCCGATCCCAAAGTCACCGCGCGGCGCGGGGCCGTCGCGGAGGTCGACGCGCGCTCGTACGCGCGGCCAGACCCCACGCATACCGTCCGACACCATCGCGGCTTCATCCCCCACTTCGAGCCGACGCCCGGGCTTTACAGCGAGCTCGACTGGCAAGTGGGACGGTCCGTTGGCCCGCTGCCGTATCTGACGTTGCGCCTCAACGGGGTTGCCAGCCTGAGGGTCGATATCGAACGTGCCGGCCTGGCGGCGCTGCCGACGTCGACCATCACGGTGGCCACCGACGTCGTCGCCAAGGTGACGCTCGGTGGGTTGCCCACCACGGTTGATGTGCAGCTCGATGGGGAACCGGCCGGGCCGACCGTCACGGTGCCGCCCGGCCGGCACCGCATCACGTTGACGGCAGGAGTGGCTGTTGACGGATGAGTTGTCGCGGTGGGTCATCGTGCCTAGCT
>NZ_LZMB01000324.1 GCF_001673555.1 Mycobacterium sp. 1165178.9
ACAACCTAACGAAGCCCGCGAGGCGATGCTTTGCGCGACCCGGTCAACCCGTCGTGATCTCCGACCGTACGGGCGGCGAGTGTCAGCGGCTCGGGTGGGCCGAACCGTGGTCTAACGTGGACTGCGTGGCGAATTCGCATCCGGAACCGGGACAAGAGGTCGAGCTGGACTTCGCCCGCGAATGGGTCGAGTTCTACGACCCCGACAACCCCGAGCACCTGATCGCGGCGGACCTGACCTGGCTGCTCTCTCGATGGACGTGTGTGTTCGGCACACCGGCCTGCCGGGGCACGGTCCAGGGCCGCCCGGACGACGGATGCTGTTCGCACGGTGCTTTCCTGTCCGACGACGACGACCGCGCCCGCCTGGATGACGCGGTCAAGAAGCTGACCGACGCCGACTGGCAATACCGCGAAAAAGGGTTGGGCCGCAAGGGTTATCTGGAACTCGACGAGCATGACGGACAGCCGCAGTACCGCACCCGCAAGCACAAAGACGCATGCATCTTCTTGAACCGGCCGGGCTTTGCCGGCGGTGTCGGCTGCGCGCTGCACAGCAAGGCCCTCAAACTGGGCGTGCCGCCGCTGACCATGAAGCCCGATGTCTGCTGGCAGCTGCCGATCCGCCGCAGCCAGGAGTGGGTGACCCGGCCCGACGGCACCGAGATCCTCAAGACCTGGGTCACCGAATACGACCGCCGCGGTTGGGGTTCCGGCGGCGCCGACCTGCACTGGTACTGCACTGGCGATCCGGCCGCCCACGTCGGCGCCAAGCAGGTGTGGGAAAGCCTGGCCGACGAACTCACCGAGCTGCTGGGCGCGAAGGCCTATTCGGAGCTGGCCGCAATGTGCAAGCGCCGCAGCAAGTTAGGGCTCATCGCGGTGCACCCGGCCACGCGCATCGCCGAGTAGCGGCGTCCTTCAGGCTTCGGTGCGGTAAGCCACCACCATCCGCAGCGCGCTGGCCTTGAGGTACGCCTCGACGGCGGCGCCGGCCGCCGCCGCGTCGCGCGCCAGCACCGCCTCGGTGATCGCTCCCAGCTCGGCCCCCACCACGGCGGCGTCGTCGTAGGCCGCGGTGAGTTCGTGTTCACGGCCACCGAAAGCTTGCTCGACCCAGCGGTAGAGCAGTCCCAACGCGCGGTTGCGACTGCTGTGGATGAGCACGCGGAAATAGTCCAGGTCGGCCGCCTGCCGCGTCGCCGCGCTCTCGGCGCCTGTAACCGCGACCAGGGCGGCGCGCAGCGCCTCGGCATCCTCGGGCAGGCTGCGCTGCGCGGCTAACCGGCCGATCAATGGACCCAGCGCGGCCCGGATTTCGAGCAGCTCCACGAGGAACTCTGGCCCCAATCGGCGGACCAGCGCCTCGACCACCGCGGGGTGGGAGAGCCCCTGCGGGTCCGCGACCACGTTGCCGCTGCCGTGCCGCGCTTCGATCATGCCCATCTGTTGCAGCCGGGCCAACCCCTGCCGCAGCGACGTGCGGTTGACACCGAGCTGGTCGGCCAGTTCCCGCTCGGGTGGCAAGGCCGATCCAGGCGGAAACGCGCCGTCGAGGATGGCGTCGGCGATCGACGCGGCGATCTGTTCATCGACGCGTTGGCGGTCGGGCGGACGCAACGGACTTGACTGGTTCATTGGCTCAACCAATATAGTGGACGAATTCACGGAAGGGTGAGCAATGGACGGCGAAACGCGATCGGCTGCGAGTCCGCGCTGGCGCGGCAAAGCAGGACGCCTCGAGGTCTGGTACGCCACCCTCTCCGATCCCCGGACGCATGCGGGCTTATGGATCCACTGCGAGACAGTGGCGCCGGTGCAGGGCGCCGCCTACGCGCACGGCTGGACCACGTGGTTCCCGCCCGACGGGTCACCCCGCACCGAGCGGTTCGGCCCTGCGCCCACCCAGCCCGCAACCGGCCCCTGGTGGTTCGACGCCGACGGCGTGCGGGTGGCCGACGGCCAGCTCCGCGGCCGGGCCGGTTCACTCGCCTGGGATCTGTCCTTCAAAGACACCGCTCGCCCGCTGTGGACGTTTCCGCGCCTGACCTGGGAGCGCGAGCTGCTGCCCGGCGCCCAGGTGGTCCTCGCCCCCACCGCCGACTTCGCCGGCTCGCTGACCGTCGCCGACGCCGCCGCACACATCGACGGCTGGCGCGGTGCCGTCGCCCACATTTACGGGCACGGCAACGCCAAGCGCTGGGGGTGGATCCACGCCGACCTCGGTGGCGGCGACGTCCTCGAGGCGGTCACCGCCGTGTCGCACAAGCCGGGCCTGCGCAGGCTCGCACCGCTGGCTTTCGTGCGCTTCCGCATCGACGGAAAGGACTGGCCCACAAGCCTTTTGCCGTCCCTACGAATGCGGACAACGCTTAGCCCGCGGCACTGGCAGCTGGAAGGACGCATCGGCGGTCGCCGGGTGCTCATCCGGGTCGACCAACCGCCGGACCGCTGCGTGAGCCTGGGCTACACCGACCCCGACGGCGGCACCGCGGTGTGCACGAACACCGAACAAGCCGACATTCACGTCGAAATCGACGACCGCCGTTGGTCGGTGCTCGGGCATGCCGAGGTAGGCCTGCGCGGCGTCGAAGCACCCGATATCAACGAAAGGATCCCGACATGAGCTTCCTTCTCGACCCACCGCTGCTGGTGGCCAGCGGCGCGCTCATCGAGCGGCACGTGCCGTCGGACCGGCGAGACGTCGCCGAGGCCGCGGTCCTTGGCATCTTCTTCGGCGGGTCGTTCGGCCTCTACAACAACGTGCCCGGGCTCGGACTGCTGTGGCGCCCGTTCCGTGCGCGCAACGGACGCGACTTCATGTGGAACAGCGGGGTTTTCGGCGTCAACACCGCGAAAGGGGGCTGGCCGCTGCACGCGGCGGCGGCCGCCATCTTCGCGACCTATCCGTTCTTCATCAAGATCGGCCGCCGGTTCGGATTGCTGGTATGAGCCGGGTGGCCGAGCGGGCAACCGCCTCGTTCGGTACCGCGCTGCTGCCCGAGGAACACGGCGGCCCGCCGGCCGCCCTGCTGGCTGAGCGCATCGAACGCTACCTGACCCAGCTACCGGCGATGTCCAGGCTGGGGGTGCACGCCGGATTCGCATCAGTCAGCGCCGCAAGCTATCTCACCACCGGCCGATCACTGTCGCGGCTCGACCCCGGCGGCCGAGATCGGGTGTTGCGCCGAGTGGCTTCACTCAGCCCGGAAGCCGGTGCCGCCCTCGAGGCGCTCAAGGCGATCGCGTTGCTGGCGAACGGTGCCGACACCTATGCGCCCGAACTCTTCGCCCGCACCCGCCAGCACGGCGTGGCGCGCCCCGATCCGGAGCTGACCGTCACCTCCTCACCCGACTGCCCGTCCGTCGTCACCGCCGACGCGGTGGTCGTCGGCTCGGGCGCCGGCGGCGCGATGGTGGCCCGAACCCTGGCGCGAGCGGGCCTGGACACCGTCGTACTCGAGGAGGGACGTCGCTGGACGGTCGACGAATTCCGCACCACCCACCCGATTGACCGTTACGCCGGGCTGTACCGCGGCGGCGGGGCCACCATCGCGCTGGGACGCCCGTCGGTGGTGCTGCCGATCGGCCGCGCGGTCGGCGGCACCACCGTGGTGAACTCCGGCACCTGCTACCGGCCGCCGCCCGCCGTCGCACGGCGCTGGCGCGACACGTTCGGTCTCGGCCTGGCCGACCACGACCGGCTGACGAACCACCTCGACGAAGTCGAACGCACGCTGCGGGTCGCACCGGTGCCGATGGACATCATGGGCCGCAACGGGCGCCTGCTGCTCGAGGCCGCCACGACGCTGGGCTGGCAGGCCGCGCCCATCCCGCGCAACGCCCCGGGTTGTGAGGGCTGTTGTCAGTGCGCTATCGGCTGCCCACGTAACGCCAAGTTCGGGGTGCACCTCAACGCGCTGCCGCAGGCCGCCGCGGCGGGCGCCCGGATCGTTTCGCACGCCCGCGTGGAACGGGTACTGCACGTGCACGGGCGTGCCTTCGGGGTGCGCGCGCGCCGTCCCGACGGCACCGCACTGGACATCCTGGCCGACACGGTCGTTGTCGCCGCAGGTGCGACAGAGACACCGAATCTACTGCGGCGCAGCTATATTGGTGCCCATCCGCGGGTCGGTCGCAACCTGGCGCTGCATCCCGCAACGGTGCTCGCAGGGCGCTTTGACTTCGACGTCGTCGCCTGGCACGGCGTGCTGCAAAGCGCCGCCGTCCACGAGCTGCACGAGTCCGACGGCGTGCTCATCGAAGCCACGTCCACCCCGCCGGGCATGGGGTCGATGGTCTTTCCGGGCTACGGCGCTGAGCTACTCGGCTGGCTCGACCGGGCGCCGCAGGTCGCCACGCTCGGCGCCATGGTGGCCGACCGTGGCGTCGGGTCGGTGTCGTCGCTTCGCGGTCAGACGGTGATGCGCTACCCGATCGACAGGGGCGATGCCGCCAAGCTGGTGACGGCGATGGAGGCGATGGGGCGCCTCCTGTTCGCCGCGGGAGCCGTCGAGGTCCTCACCGGGCTGCCGCATGCCAAGACGGTGACGTCGCTGCCCGCGCTGCAAGATTCGCTGCGTCGGGCCGACGCGAGAACCCTGCACGTCGCGGCATTTCATCCGACCGGCACCGTGGCGGCGGGCACCGATGAGCAGTTGTGTCCGGTTGACGCGACGGGTCGGCTGCGTGGCGTGCGCGGGGTGTGGGTGGCCGACGCGTCGATCCTGCCCAGCTGCCCGGAGGTCAATCCTCAGCTGTCGATCATGGCGCTGGCCCTCGGCGTCGCCGACCACATCGTCGACGCCGTCCGCTGACGCGTGCGGCCTAGCCTTCCAGCTTGTAGCCCAGCCCTCGGACCGTCACCAGGTGCACGGGGTTGGCCGGGTCGGCTTCGATCTTGGACCGCAGGCGCTTGACGTGGACGTCGAGTGTCTTGGTGTCGCCGACATAGTCGGCGCCCCACACCCGGTCGATCAACTGCCCGCGGGTCAGCACCCGCCCGCTGTTGCGCATAAGATACTCGAGGAGGTCAAACTCCTTGAGCGGCAAGGTGATGGTGTCACCATTTACCGAAACGACGTGGCGTTCGACATCCATCCGCACGGGACCGGATTCGAGCACGCCGTCGCTGATCTCGGAATCGTCGTCACCGCCACGGCGCAAGACCGCCCGGATCCGCGCGATCAACTCACGGGCCGAATACGGCTTGGTCACGTAGTCATCGGCACCGAGTTCGAGGCCGACCACCTTGTCGATCTCGCTGTCCCGGGCGGTCACCATGATCACCGGCACGCTGGAGCGCGCACGCAGTTGCTTGCAGACGTCGGTGCCGGACATTCCGGGCAGCATTAGGTCGAGCAGCACGATGTCGGCGCCGCACCGGTCGAATTCGGCCAGCGCAGCCGAACCGTCGGTCACCACGGTGGCCTCGAAACCCTCCTTGCGGAGCAGGAACGCGAGCGGATCGGCCAGCGACTCCTCGTCCTCCACGATCAGCACACTGGTCATCGACTTAGTTCTTCCTCTCGTTGTGAGCGGTTGGGCCGCACCTCGCGGCCCTGCGACTGCTCGGATTCGTCATCGTCTTGATGAGACGCCATGGCCGCCGGAATGGAAAGGGTGAATGTCGATCCCGTTCCGGGCTTGCTCCACACGCCGATGCTGCCGTTGTGGTTGGCCGCGACGTGCTTGACGATGGCCAGGCCCAACCCGCTGCCGCCGGTGGCGCGGGAGCGTGCCTTGTCCCCGCGGAAGAACCGCTCGAAAACCCGCTCCTGGTCTTCCAGGGCTATCCCGATGCCGCGGTCGGTCACCGCGATCTCGATGTTGTCGCCACGGCGGCGGCGGCTGATCGACACCGGCGAACCCGGCGGCGAATAGGCGATGGCATTGGATACCAGATTGGCCAGTGCGGTGACCAGCAGCGTCTCGTCGCCCAGCACCCGCAGACCGCTGGGCGCGTCAGTGCGGACCTCGATATCGGCGTTGTCGGCGCCCACCTTGTGGCGCGAAATCGCTTCCCCCACAACCTTGTCGACGTCAACCTCGATGACGTTGGGCAGTCGTTCGGCTCCCTGCAGCCGGGACAACTCGATCAGTTCGGCGACCATGTCCCCCAGCCGGTTGGCCTCGACGAGCACCTTCTCGGCGAACCGCCGCACGGTTTCGGAGTCGTCGGACGACGCCAGCAGGGCCTCGGCGAGCAGCGCCATGGCACCCACCGGGGTCTTGAGCTCGTGGCTGACGTTGGCCACGAAGTCGCGCCTGGTGGCTTCCATCCGCGCGTAGTCGGACTGGTCGTGGGCGAATACCACGGCGAACCGGCGGTCTTCTTCGCTCAGCAACCGGGCCTGCCCGTGCACCGAGAGCCCAGAGCGGCCACCCGCCCGTTTCGTCGGCTGCAGGTCGAATTCGACGTCGACGCCGGTCAGCGCCTGCTGCGCGGCCTGCCAGGCCTGGTCATCGAGCTGACGGTCACGTACCAGGCCCAGTTCCTTGGCCCGGTCATTGAGATAGACGACGTCGCGATGCGCGTCCACCACCGCCGCGCCCAGCGGCATCAGCGCCACGATGCGTTGCAGCATCTGCGCGACGGTGATCCCGGTCCACTCGACCCGCTGGCGGCGCTGCGCCGCCCGCGGTGACAGCCGGATCCCGACCAGCACACCTGCGGCCAGCGCCAGCGCGGACAAAACCCCGGCCAGCAACAGCGCCGAGAACACAGTCACATAGCAAATCCTACAAATCTCCCTGAACGCTGCCCTAGCGCAACGAGGCCAAAATCGGACAAGTCACACCTTGCGCAACAGGTGTTCCGCTTCCGTTCACGCGATGTTTGGCTAAATAGCCTTTATCTCGCGGAGTGGCGCGGGCACGCGGGCGTCAGCCGCGCCCCTGGCTGGCAACCGCGGCGGCCCCGGCAGCGGCCGCCTCCGGGTCGAGATAGGTGCCCCCGGGCACCACCGGCCGCAGGTCGGCATCCAGGTCGTAGCGCAGCGGGATGCCGGTCGGGATGTTCAACCCGGCGATCTCCTCGTCGGACACCTGGTCGAGGTGCTTGACCAGGGCCCGCAGCGAGTTGCCATGCGCCACGATCAGCACCGTCTTGCCGCTGCGCAGGTCCGGGACGATGACGTCGGTGAAATACGGCAGGAAGCGCACGACCACGTCGGCCAGGCATTCGGTGAGCGGGCCACCGCCGATGTCGGCGTACCGGGGATCGGTGTCCTGGCTGTAGGTGCTGCCCTTCTCGATGGGCGGGGGCGGCGTGTCGTAGCTGCGCCGCCAGGCCATGAACTGCTCGTCGCCGTAGCGGGCCTTGGTCTGGGCCTTGTCCAGCCCCTGCAGAGCCCCGTAATGGCGTTCGTTGAGCCGCCAGGTGCGCCGCACCGGAATCCACAGCCGGTCGGCGGCGTCCAACGCCAGGTGCGCGGTGGAGATCGCGCGGCGCAGCAGCGAGGTGTAGAGGACGTCGGGCAACAGGTTGTTCTCGATCAGCAGCTCACCGCTGCGCACGGCTTCGGTCCGGCCCTTCTCGGTGAGCCCGACGTCGACCCAACCGGTGAAGAGGTTCAGCGAGTTCCATTCGCTTTCGCCGTGGCGAAGCAGTACCAGCGTGGCGGTTTCACCCATGCGGGTCAGTCTCTCACGCACTCATTCAGCGATCGGCAGCGTCATCGTCGTCGTCGTCGATCAGGTGGGCGAAGGCCTCCAAATTCTTCAGCGACTCACCGCGAGACACCCGCCACTCCCACTCTTTCTGGATCGACGAACGAAAACCCAACTCCAGCAACGTATTGAAGTCCGAATCCACCGCTTCGAGCACTTGCCCGAGCACTCTGTCGAGCTCGTCGGCGTCCACCGAGGCCAGCGACATGCGGCCCACCAGATAGATGTCCCCGACGTTGTCCAGCGTGTAGGCCACGCCGTAGAGGCGGCGGTTGCGCTTGAGCAGGAAGCGGTAGACGCCTTCGTGGTTCTCGTCGGGCTTGCGGCACACGAACGCCTCGACCCGCACCGAATGCTCGCCGACGCTCAGGATGGTGTTGGTCTTGAGCTTGCGCTCGCCGGGGAGTTCGACCACCAGGCCCGATAAACCGCCATGTGCGCCAGCATGTTTCGAGTAGTTCAGCCCACTGGCCTGCAGGGCATCCTCGATCACGCGCTCCACCGTGGCGGTCATGCGCCCACGCCCCGGCGTTCGGCGGTGTATTCGCGAATCGCGCGCCGATAGCTGGTCAACAGCGCGTCGGTGGTGTGGTCCCAGGAGAATGTGGCGGCATGGGCGGCGGCGGCGCGGCCCATCGCGCCGGCCTGCGACGCGGGCAACCGGAGCAGCCGGCCCAGGGCGTCCGCCCACTGTTCGACGTCGTGCCCGGCCACGAGCGTGCCGGTCACCCCGTCCCGCACGGCCACCGGCAGCCCGCCGACCGCGGCCGCGGCGACCGGCGTCCCACACGCCTGCGCCTCGAGGGCGACCAGACCGAACGACTCCGAATAGCTGGGCACCGCAACCAGATTGGCCGCCTGGAACAGGGTGGCCAGGTTCGGGCGCGACTGCGGGGGCAAGAACGTCACGCGCTCGGTGATACCGAGGTCGTCGGCCAGTCGGACCAATCCGTCCGGGGACGCCAAGCCGCTGCCCGAGGGCCCGCCGGCCACGACGATGCGCACACCGGGCAGCTTCGCGGCGGCGCGCAACACGATGTCGGGCGCCTTCAGCGGCTGGATCCGGCCGACGAACGCCACGATGTCCTCGTCGGGCGGAAGCCCCAGGGCGGCCCGGGCGGCTCTGCGGTCGCCGGGGCGGAACACGTCGAGATCCACCCCGGGGTGGACGACGTCGATTCTCGCCGGGTCGGCGTGGTGGATTGAGATCAGTTGTCTGGCTTCGTCATCCGTGTTGACGATCAACCGGTCTGCCTCGTCGACAACCTGCTGCTCGCCGACCGTGCGCAGCGGCGGTTCGGGAGAATCACCCTCGGCAAGCGCCGCGTTCTTGACCGCGGCGAGCGTGTGCGCGGTGTGCACCAACGGCACCGCCCAGCGGTCGCGCGCCAGCCAGCCGACCTGCCCGGACAGCCAGTAGTGCGAGTGCACGATGTCGTAATAGCCGGGCTCGTGTGATGCCTCGGCGCGCAGCACCCCGGCCGCGAACGCGCACAGCTGGGTGGGCAGATCGTATTTGTCCAGGCCCTCGAACGGGCCGGCCACGACGTTGCGGACCAGCACCCCGGGCGCCACCCGCGCGACCGCCGGGTCGGCGGAAGCGGTCGCGCGCGTGAAGATCTCCGCCTCGATGCCCCGCCGCGCCAGATGCAGCGCGGTTTGCAGCACGTAGACGTTCATGCCGCCCGCGTCGCCCGTGCCGGGCTGGGCCAGTGGTGAGGTGTGAACCGCCAACACTGCGACCCGGCGCGGTTCATTGAGCCGGAAAACGTCATCGTGCCGCACCCTGTCATCTTTACAGGATGGTTCACAGGCCAGCCCAAGCGCGCTGGACAAGGACTCGCGTCAGGCGGACGACTCGTCGCGAGCCACGTCGTGCACCCGGGCATCCAGCGCCCCGGCGCGCCTCATCGCGCCCAGTGGATCGGCATACAGCCCGGACAGCGAGACGGTTCCCGCGCCGGCCTCCTGCACCCGGTTGCCGAAGGCGGTGAGGCGGATGTCGCGCGGCCCCAACACGGAGCGTTCCGCGAATGCCGCCTCGACCTGCTCCATCGCCTCCGGGTACTCGGTGAAAGCCTGGCCGCCGACCACCAGCTCGTCGGGGTTGAGCATGTCGCGCAGCAGCGCCACCGCCTCGCCGAGCACGCGGCCCCGCTCGGCGAGCAGGTCCTTGGCCTGCTGGTTGCCGGCTCGCGCGACGCGCAGTAGATCGGAGACGCCGGTGGCGGATCCGTTGGCGCGGTTCGCCGGGGCGAACGGCAGGATGCGCAGCTGGCGCGCGACGGCCACGACGGCCTCATCGCTGACGGTGGACTCCAGTTGGCCGGTGCCGCCGAGCAGTTCCGAGTGGGCGGGCAGGGTGGCGATGGTGCCCGGACCGCTGGTTGGCACGTGCACGCGACCGCCGATCACCAGCGCATAGCCCACGGTCTCGCGCGCGTAAACGTACAAGCTGGTCGGCGAGCTGGGCAGGAACCGCCGCATGCCCAGCAGCAGCTCGGCGCCGGCCATGGCGTCGACGTGCGAGGCCACCGAGACCGGCAGGCCCAGGGCGTCGGCCAGCACCTGTCCGACCGGCGCCTGCCGCCACCCCAGTCGTGGGTGGTCCACCTGGCCGGTGGCGCTGTCGACGGTGCCACCGATGGCGACACCCACCCACAGGGGCCGGCGGCGATGCCAACGCCGCAGGTAGCGGCGGGCGCTGTCGGCCAGCGTCGCCAGCGCGGGCCCGGCCGGGTTGCGCGGTGTCGGGGTCTCGACGGTGTCGAGGGTGCGGCCGAACAGGTCGGTGGCCACGATGCTGGTGGTTCGCGCGCCGATGTGGATGCCGAGCGTCACGAACGGCTCGTGGTTGACCTCGACGGGCACGCGCGGGCGGCCGATCGCGCCGGAGACGGCCAGGTCGGCGCGTTCGCGCAGCAGCCCCGCTTCCAGCAGCGCGATGACTTGGCGGTTGACCGTGGCGATGCTCAGCGAGGTGACGCCGGCGATGACGTCACGGCCGACGGGGCCACGCAGCCGGACGGCCCGAAAGACCGAGGCCGCCGCGGAGTCGGGGATGTTCAGCGCCGGGGGCACGATCTGCCGGCGCACCGAGCGGTGGCCCTTCTGACCGGGCAGGTGCCCTACGGCACGACTGGGCGAATGATGGGTATGGGTGAGGGTATTCGTGCGCACGAGCGTCCTTTTGTCCGATTTTTGCTGGCCGTCTCGGCCACACCTGGCTTGGGTCAGGAGCGGCAAAGTGCGCAGCAACAACACGCACCCGCCGCGCAGAGACACGCGGTGGTCGTGGTGTTGGACAGGGCGCTGAGGAGCACACGCAAAATCTAGCACGTTCATTAAGGTTGTTTCGATGGTTAAAACTGGCAGGAATAAACGAGTCGCCGTAATCACCGGAGCCAGCTCGGGGATCGGCGCAGCAACCGCCCGAAACCTGGCTGCGCAGGGCTTTCACGTCGTCGTGGTGGCGCGCCGGGCGGACCGAATTGAGGCTCTGGCCAGTGAAATCGGGGGTACCGCCATTGTGGCCGATGTCACACAAGATGCGGCGGTCGAAACATTGGCGAGCAAATTGGATCACGTCGATGTGCTGGTCAACAACGCCGGCGGTGCCCGGGGGCTGGCGCCGGTCGCCGATGCCGATCTCGAGCACTGGCAGTGGATGTGGGAGACCAACGTGCTCGGCACGCTGCGGGTCCCGCCGGCGTTGTTGCCCAAGCTGATCGACTCCGGCGACGGGCTGATCGTCACCGTCACTTCCGTTGCGGCACTTGAGGTTTACGACGGGGGCGCCGGGTACACGGCGGCCAAACACGCCCAGGGCGCGCTGCACCGCACGCTGCGGGGCGAGCTATTGGGCAAGCCGGTCCGGCTGACCGAGATCGCCCCGGGTGCGGTCGAGACGGAATTCTCGTTGGTCCGCTTCGACGGCGATCAACAACGCGCGGACGCCGTCTACACGGGGATCACGCCGCTGGTGGCCGAGGACGTGGCCGAGGTGATCGGGTTCGTCGCGTCGCGGCCGCCGCACGTCGATCTGGACTTGATCGTCATGAAACCGCGCGACCAGGCCACGACCTCGCGGTTTAACCGCCAGGGGTAGCCGGGCCGGTGCTGGCCGGTGTCGTCGACGTGGTCGGAGTGCCCGACAGGGTCGGCGCGTTGGACGGCGTGACGGGCGCGGTGACGGGAATCTGGCTGGCCGGCGGGTGCGCGCTCGGCGGCGGCAGCGCTGACATGGCCACCCAGGTGTCCCAGTCCACGGCCCAGTCCCACAGGTCACCGTCGGAGTAGGACAGCTGGATCGAGCTGCCGGTCACCTCGACCGGGTCGCCGTAGATCGCCGACTGGAAATACTGCTCCGCGTCGCCCGTCGACAGGTTGATGCACCCGTTGGTGACGTTGGTGTTGCCCTGGGCGCCGGAGCTCGCCGGGTTGGCGTGGATGAACTCGCCGTTGTTGGAGATCCGCACCGCCCAGCGTTCGTGCACGTGGCTGTAGCCGGCGGCCGGGTTGGACATGTAGAAGTCGGCGTACTTCTCGCTGACCACGTGGATGCCGTTGCGGGTGACGTTGCGCGCCTTGTCGGCCTCGCCGTAGCTGCACGGGAAGTCCATGATGACGCCCTCGTCGCGGATCACCTGGATGCGGTGCGACGAGACCTCGGCCTTGACCACCTGTCGGCGACCGATCTGGATGTTCAGCGAGATGTCGTCGGCGCCGTAGGCGCTGTCGCCGAACGGCAGGCCGTAGAGCTTGGCCTCGACGTTGACGGTGGTGCCCGCCGGGTAGTACTCGCGAGTGCGCCAGTGCGCCCGCGCACCGCCCACCTCGTCGGGCAACCAGGCCCAGCTGCCCTCGACGGGCGGGTTGGTGGTGACCGAGAGCGCCTTTTCCACGGCGGCCTTGTCACTGATCGGCGCGTCGAACTGGATGATGATCGGCGCAGCGATCCCAACGGTCTGGCCGTCGGCGAGCTGGAATGCCCCGCTGATCTTCTTGGTGGGCGCCACCGTGGTGAATTTGCCCGCCACCGGGACCGCCTTGCCGTCGTGCCCGACGGCCGAACCGCTCCAGGTATAGGTCTGGTCGTAGCCCAGCGGCTCGGAGGTCGTATAGACGGTGCGGTCTTGGTTGAAGGCGCCCGCGACGGCCTTGCCCGACGAGTTTGACAGCGTGACGCGCTGGAACCAGCCGTCGCTGACTTCGACGCTGACCGGGACGATCGGCACCACGTTGTCGGTCGCATTGGCGGGCTGGTACTTGAGCTGCGGTGCCGGCTGCTCTTTCTTCTCGGCTTGCTTCGCGGTCGTGCCGCCGCACGCGGCCAACACGTTGGGGGCGAGCACACCCAGTCCCAGGGTCGCCAAAGCCGCACGCCGGTTGAACGGTCGCGGGGCGTCGGACGGGGTCACGAAAGTCAAAGATACCGGGGAAAGACGGCCCGCCCGGCCACCACAAATCGGGGCCGGGCTCGCGTCGACGAATTTTGCGGCTACAGCCTGCAGCCGAGCAGCACGGGTTCGGGCACCAGTGTGATGCCAAACACAGCCCGGACGCCGTCGCGGACGGTGCGCGCCAGCCTAATCACGTCGTCGGAGCCCGCGCCGCCGCGGTTGGTCAGCGCCAGCGCGTGCTTGGTGGACAACCGGCAGGGCTCTTCGACGCCACCCGGGCCCGGCTGCGGATAGCCCTTGCCGAAGCCCGCCCGCTCCACCAACCAGCCGGCGGCCAGCTTGACCCCGCCGGGCGCCGGATAACTGGGCACCGGCCCGTCGACCGTCGCGGCCAGCCGTTCATAGACGTCCGGGGCGACCACCGGGTTGGTGAAGAACGAGCCCACGCTCCACGTGTCGTGATCGGCCGCGTCGAGCACCATGCCCTTGCGCGTTCGCAAGGCGAGGACGGCGTCGCGAACGGCCTGCGGGTCGGCTCGCTCGCCGGCGGCCACGTTCAGCGCGGCGGCCAGCTCGCCGTAGCGCAACGGCGCGCTGCGCCCGGATGCGTCCAGCGCGAACTCCACTTCCAATACGACAGAAGGGGTTTCGAATCCGTCGCGTTTGAACATGCTGGTGCGGTAGCCGAACCCCAGTTCGCCGCCCGGCACCCAGCGCACCTCACCGCTGCCGCGATCGAGCACCCGGACCCGGGTGATGGTGTCGGACACTTCGGCGCCGTACGCCCCGACGTTCTGCACCGGCGTGGCCCCGGCCGACCCGGGGATGCCGGACAGGCATTCCAGCCCGCCGAGGCCGTGCTCGATCGCCGTGACCACGACGTCGTCCCACACCGCGCCCGCCTGGGCGCGGACCAGGTTGCCCTCGACCGTGATGCCGTCATTGGCGAGGCGCACCGCGGTCAGGTCGGTCAGGGCGTCGGAGATCACCAGGTTGGAACCGCCGGCGAAGACCAGCACCGAGTCGTGTTGCCCGCCAGCTGTTTTGGTGTCCAGCCGCCGCAATGCGGCAATCACCTGTTGGCTGGTCGCGCAGGTGATCAGGCGGCGCGCGGTCGGCCCGACCCGCAGCGTGGTCAGCGGCGCCAGTGGCGCCGCGTAAGTCACCGGCGCACCGGCGAACTCCGAACCGGCTCCGCTGGAATTCATGGCCCGTAACGGTAGCCTGACCTGCTATGCCGCGTTCATTCGACTTGTCGGCCGACTACGACGGCACTGTTGACGAGGTGCACCGCGCCTTCACCGATGAAAATTATTGGCGGGCCCGGCTGGCCGGGTCCGGCGTCGACGTGGCCACGCTGGAGTCGATGCGGGTGGGTGACGAGGACACCGTCGAGGTCGTCACCCTGCAGGTGATCCGCAGCGACAAGCTGCCGGGGATGGTCACGCAGCTGCACAGCGGGGACCTGCGCATCCGCCGCGAGGAGGCGTGGGGGCCGGTCACCGGCGGCGCCGCGACGGGGTCGGTCGCGGGTTCCATCGTGGATGCGCCGGTGAACCTGGCCGGCACCGCCGTCCTGGAGCCGATCGAAGGGACCGGCGGCAGCCGGCTGACCTTTCGCGCCACAGTGCAGGTGCGCGTCCCGATCATCGGCGGCAAGTTGGAGAACTTCATCGGCACCCGGCTGGCCGAGCTGGTCGCCGCCGAACAACGCTTCACCACGGAGTGGATCGCCAAGACGGTGTGAGATCTCGACCGCGACGGGGTGCCCGGCCACCGGGCCTAAGCTGGCGCTCATGCGAATCGCGTTGGCGCAGATCCTCAGCGGCACAGACCCCACGGCAAACCTGCAGCTGGTGGCCGAATACAGCCGCCGGGCCGCCGCGGCGGGC
>NZ_LZMB01000325.1 GCF_001673555.1 Mycobacterium sp. 1165178.9
CGGCGTCAACCTGGAAGGTATCGACGCTCGAGAAGTCAACTCCATCAGGCTCTTTGACGACGAGCAGGGCCGGCCGGTGTATGTGCGGGTGGGCAAGAACGGGCCCTATCTGGAACGCATGGTGACCGGCGACGACGGCGAACCCAAGCCGCAGCGGGCCAACCTCAACGACTCGCTGACCCCCGATGAGCTGACGCTGGAGGTGGCCGAGCAGCTGTTCGCCACCCCGCAAGAGGGTCGCGTGCTCGGGGTCGACCCGAACACCGGTCACGAGATCGTCGCCAAGGACGGGCGCTACGGGCCATACGTTTCCGAGGTCCTGCCGGAGCCGCCGCCCGACGACGACGGCAGCGGCGCGCCGGCGAAGAAGGGCAAGAAGCCGACCGGCCCCAAGCCTCGCACCGGTTCGCTGCTGCGCACCATGGACTTGCAGACGGTCACGCTCGAGGATGCGCTGCGGCTGCTTTCGTTGCCGCGGGTGGTCGGCGTCGACCCCGCCTCCGGCGAGGAGATCACCGCACAGAACGGCCGCTACGGCCCATACCTGAAGCGTGGCACCGATTCTCGCTCGCTGGCGACCGAGGAGCAGATGTTCGACATCACCCTCGAGGAAGCGCTGAAGATCTACGCCGAACCCAAACGCCGTGGGCGGCAAGGGGCGGCCGCACCGCCGTTGCGTGAGCTGGGCGCCGACCCGGCGACCGGCAAGCCGATGGTGATCAAGGACGGCCGGTTCGGGCCGTACGTCACCGATGGTGAGACGAACGCCAGTCTGCGCAAGGGCGACGACGTCGTCTCCATCACCGACGAGCGCGCCGCGGAACTGCTGGCCGATCGCCGTGCGCGGGGTCCGGCGAAGCGTCCGGCCAAGAAGACCACCCGCAAGGCCCCGGCCAAGAAGGCCGCGGCCAAAAAGGCCGCCAAGCGCAGCTAGTCCCGCTCAGTACCCCGGGCCGATGGTCTCACCGGACAGCTCCTGGGCCCGGACCTGCGTGGGCGCGGAGTCCGTTTCGGCCAAGTGCACGGGGCGCGCCAGCTGGGTGGGTGCCCGGCGCCCGCGCAGCTCGACCACCTCGCCGACATCCCAGCACAGGGCTTCGGCGTCCAGTGCCCCGCTCACCGCGATCGCCGACGCGAGCACGTGCCCGGGCTCCAGCTTGGCCAGCTCGGTCAGCCGGGCGGCCTCGTTGACCGGATCGCCGATCACGGTGTACTCGAAGCGGGCCTGCGCGCCGATGTGACCGGCGATGGCCCGCCCGGACGACACCCCGATGCCGAACTCGGCCGAACCGATCACCGGCAGCAGCGCGTCGTGCAGTTCCCGCGCCGCGGCCAGCGCTCCACCGGGTGAGTCGGGGTGTTCGATCGGAGCGCCGAAGATGGCCAGCGCGGCGTCGCCCTGGAACTTGTTGACGAAACCCCCATGCTTACCAACGGTTTCCACGACCACCCGGAAGAACTCGTTCAGCAGGTGAACGACCTCGGCGGGTGGGCGGGTCGCGGCCAGCTGCGTGGAGCCGACCAGGTCCACGAACAGCACCGCGACGTCGCGCTCCTGGCCGCCCAGCTCGGTGCCCCGCTCCAGCGCGCGTCGGGCCACGTCCTCACCGACGTAGCGGCCGAACAGGTCGCGCAGTCGCTGCCGCTCGGACAGGTCGCGCACCATGTCGTTGAAGCCCGCCTGCAGCAGGCCCAGCTCGCTGGCGTCGTAGATCTGCATGTGCGCGTTGTAGTTTCCGCGCTGCACCTCCGAGAGCGCCCAGCGCAGCTGGCGCAGCGGGTCGGCGATCGACATGGCCACCAGCAGCGTGCTGATCAACCCAATGCCCAGCGCCGCCACCGCCAGCAACAGGATCGGGGTGAACAACTTCTCCGGCGTGGCATGCAGCAGCGAGATCTTGTCGGCCACCACCGCCAGCACGATCGCCAGCACCGGCACGGCGGTGGACAGCATCCAGGTCAGGATCTGCCGCAGGATGACCCCGGGCGCCTTGACGTTCTCGGGCACCCCGCTGCGCAGGGCGGCCACTGCCACGGGCCGAAGCACCCGCTCGGACTGCAGGTAGCCGATGATCGAGGTGGCCGCGGCGCCCAGCCCGGTGGCCACCGCCACCACGGGTGCGGCGTATCGGGCGACCGACCAGCTGGCGATGATGAACACCACGCTGCCGATGGCCCAGGCCACGATGCTGATCAGGGTGCGGTAGAACGGCATGCGCAGCGCTCGGCTGCGGGCCAGTTCGGTGGCGGCGGGGTCGGCCTCGGCCAGCATGTTGTCCCGGCGCTGCCAGCGGAACACCGGCAGCAGCAGCCGGAGAGTCAGGGCCAAGCCGGTGAGGAAGACGACGACGAGCGCGGTGGCGAAGATCGCCACGTTCAAGACCGGCAGATCCTGTAACTGGATGCGATCCTCGGGCGGCAGCGCGTAGCGCAGGAAGCCGAGCACGAACAGCGCGCCGATGATGTCGGCCTGCAGCATGCTGAGCGAGAACAGTGGCCACGGCGTTCGCATCACCCAGCGGACGAATGCGCTGATCCGCCCCGGTAGTGCAGCCGCCGTTGTCACCAACCCACCGTATCGGTCACCGGTGACCCTTCGGAAACTTAATACTGATCTCGGCAGGTTGCCCGGGGCCCGCCACGACGTCGAAGATAACGGAACGGTCGCGGTACGGTGGCCGTTCGGTATCTGTCGGCAGCGCCATTACTGTTACCGGTGATGTCCGGGGTGTTTACGCGGCTGGTAGGCCAGGATGCGGTGACGGCCGAGTTGCTGGCGGCCGCCCGCGCCGCTCGTGGTGACTCAGCCCACAGCGGGGTGGCCGCCGGGACTATGACACATGCGTGGCTGATCACCGGTCCGCCGGGTTCCGGGCGCTCGGTGGCGGCGTTGTGTTTCGCCGCAGCGCTGCAGTGCACGTCCGACGGCGAGCCAGGCTGCGGACGTTGCCACGCGTGCACGACGACGATGGCCGGCACCCACGCCGATGTGCGGCGGGTGATCCCCGAGGGCCTGTCCATCGGCGTCGACGAGATGCGGTCGATCGTGCAGATCGCGTCGCGGCGCCCCGCCACCGGACACTGGCAGATCGTGGTGATCGAGGATGCCGACCGGCTGACCGAGGGCGCCGCCAACGCCCTGCTCAAAGTGGTCGAGGAACCGCCGCCGTCGACGGTGTTCCTGCTGTGCGCGCCGTCGGTGGACCCCGAGGACATCGCGATCACGTTGCGTTCCCGGTGCCGGCATGTGGCGCTGGTGACCCCGCCGACCGAGGCGATCGCGCGCGTGCTGGTCGACAGCGACGGCCTGACGCCTGACACGGCGAGCTGGGCGGCGTCGGTCAGCGGTGGCCATGTGGGCCGGGCGCGACGGCTGGCCACCGACCCCGAGGCCCGCGCGCGCCGGGAGCGGTCGCTGACGCTGGTGCGCGACGCCGCCACCCCGTCGCGGGCCTACGCCGCCGCCGAAGAGCTGGTGGCCGCGGCCGAAGCCGAGGCCATCGTGCTGACCGCGGACCGCGCCGAGGCCGAGACCGAAGAGCTGCGCACGGCTTTGGGCGCCGGCGGCACCGGCAAGGGCACCGCGGGGGCGATGCGCGGCGCGGCCGGCGCGATGAAAGACCTTGAGCGACGGCAGAAGTCGCGTCAGACCCGGGCCTCGCGTGATGCCCTGGACCGCGCGCTGATCGACCTGGCGACCTACTTCCGGGACGCGCTGATGACGTCGGCCAACGCCGGCGAGGTACGGGCCAACCATCCCGACATGGCCGAGCGGGTCGCGGCGCTGGCCGCGCACGCCCCGCCCGCGCGGCTGCTGCGCTGCATCGAAGCGGTGCTCGAATGCCGCGAGGCACTGGCCATCAACGTCAAGCCCAAGTTCGCCGTCGATGCCATGGTCGCCACCATCGGCCAGGAACTGCGTGGCCAGGAATCCCGCGACTAATTTCGTGGTGCCCGCCCGCCTGCCGTAGACTCGTGCCGCCCGGCGTGCGGGTATGCCGCCTTAGCTCAGTCGGTAGAGCGATTCACTCGTAATGAATAGGTCGGGGGTTCGATTCCCCCAGGCGGCTCCATGGTTCTAGGCGGGTGCGACGAACCCCACCGGGCCCGATGCGAGGCACAACGCCAGCGCGGTCGTGTTGGCCCGCACGGTGATCGCATCCCCGGCACCCGGCAGCCGGGCGAAGACCCGGTTGAGTCCGGGATGCACCGGCACTTTGACCTCTGGGCCTTGCGTCATCGACAACGTCATTGAGCCGTCGCTGTTGGCCAGGTAGTTCAGTTCGACGGTCCAGTCGGCGGGCAGCAGCGGGCCGTCGAGGACCATGCGCGCCGGCTTGTCCGGTTGGGCGAAGTAGCCGCACTGCGGCATCGGCCCCGGCGCGATGGTCCGAACCCAGGTGACCCTCGCCTTGACCAGCCGGCCCGAGCTGTCGAACATACGCAATTGGCTTGTCGCAGGCGCGAATTCGGGCCTATCGCGCAGCAGGGCGAACAGATGGCTGGCCAGATTCTCCGGCGCGGCCACCCGTTGCAGCACCAACGGATCGACCTCCTGATCCAGCAGCGGCGCGGCCGAGGCCGCATGCGCGGCGGCCAGAGAAGCGCGGGCGTTCTGCAGGTAGGGCTGTGCGGGGTTGTCGCGCCAGCTGGTCAAAAACGTCGACGTCGAGTAAAGGCTGCTGGCCGCGAACAACACCGTCAACGCCGCGACGACCGCGGTGCGTTTCGGCGAAGCGTCGAGCCAGCGAGGTCCGGACTGTCGGTTGGGGGCGCTCAATGCCACCGCGGCGAGCAGTGCCAGCACCACGACCAGATCCGGCAGGTAGCGCAGCGTCTGCGCGAGTTCCAGCGCGGTCTGCTTCGACGACCGCATCAAGTAGATCGGCACCTGGCAGGCCACCGCGTAGCCGGCGGCGACCAGCCACACCGCCCCGATGCGTTCCTTGCGCGCCAGCGACACCGCCACGGTCCCGACCAGCACCACCCAGCCCAGCGCCATCACCGACAGCGGGGGCGTGGCCCAGGGCGAGGCCGGCGCCCACCGGTCCCAGTGCCACGGCCCGCCGGCCAGCCCCGGCACGATGCCGTGCGTGATCGAACGCGCCAGCAGCTGCCAGGTCATCGACAGGTCCGAACTCCACCGCTGCTGATCGACCACGGCCAGATACAGCGCGATCCAGGCCGCGGTGAGGGCCAGCGTGGCGATCCACAACGGCCGGGCGGCCCGCCACGCCGTCGCCAAGGCCGACCCCAGGCCCCGATCGCCGGTCACATGGCACAGCAGTGCCGTCACCGCGAACGCGACGAACGGGATCACCGCGGCCTTCTCGAAGAACAGCAGGCCGCCGAAGTAGACCAGCACCCCGGCCACGGCGTAGCGCCGTTTGCCGGTGCGCATCAGCAGGATGGCATCGGCGCACACCCAGGCCAGCGCGGCCAGCATCGGCAGCGAATTCAGCGCCGCTGCCCACCACGCGAATCCGGGCACCGCCAGCGGTGCGAACAACGCGAACGTGAACGGGATCAGCAGCACCGGGCGCCAGCCCAGGATGACGTACAGCGCGCGCAACAACGCCAGCGACGCCAACAGTTGCAGCACGACCAGGCTGACCGCCGACCAGGTCCAGTTCAGCGGCGCCAGCCGGATGATGGTGCCCGCGACCAGAAATGCCCCGGGCATGACATGCCCGTCATGGTCGTCGAACAGATACGACGGTGCGAGCAGGTTGTGGGTGCCGGCCTTGCCGATGAGGATCAGGTCGTCCCAGTAGAAGTAGCCTCCGAAGGCCAGGACAGCGCGCACCACCAGCTGTACCGCGATGAGCGCGACGGCCAGGGCAGCTATGTATGGTGGGCCGGTGCGTGCACTGGTTACCGGGGCGGCCGGATTCATCGGGTCGACGCTAGTCGACCGTCTGTTGGCCGACGGTCATGCGGTGGTGGGGCTGGACAACTTCGCCTCCGGCCGAGCGACCAACCTCGAACACCTGGCCGACAATCCGGCATACGCCTTCGTCGAGGCGGACATCGTGACCGCCGACCTGGAGGCCATCCTCGGCGAGCACCGCCCGGAGGTGGTGTTTCACCTGGCGGCCCAGATCGACGTGCGGCACTCGGTGGCCGATCCGCAGTTCGACGCGTCGGTCAACGTGATCGGCACGGTGCGCCTGGCCGAGGCCGCGCGCCGGGCGCAGGTCCGCAAGATCGTCCACACCTCCTCGGGCGGATCCATCTACGGCACCCCGCCGCGCTACCCCACACCCGAAACCGTGCCGACCGATCCCGCATCGCCGTACGCGGCGGGCAAGGTGGCGGGCGAGATCTACCTGAACACCTTCCGCCACCTGTACGGCCTGGACTGCTCGCACATCGCCCCGGCGAATGTCTATGGGCCCCGCCAGGATCCGCACGGTGAGGCCGGCGTGGTGGCGATCTTCGCCCAGGCGCTGCTCTCGGGTAAGCCCACCAAGGTCTTCGGCGACGGCAGCAACACCCGCGACTACGTCTTCGTCGACGATGTCGTGGACGCCTTCGTCAAGGCATCCGGGGACGCGGGCGGCGGGCAGCGTTTCAACGTCGGCACCGGTGTCGAAACCTCGGACCGCCAACTGCATTCGGCGGTGGCGGCCGCCGTCGGCGGCCCCGACGATCCGGAGTTCGCGCCGCCGCGGCTCGGAGACCTCAAGCGGTCCTGCCTCGACATCGGTTCGGCCGCAGAGGTATTGGGCTGGAAACCGAAGGTCGACCTATCCGACGGGGTGGCCCGCACAGTGGAATTCTTCCGTCGGGCGCACACCGGCTAGCCCGCTTCGGGTGCCTGCGCGGACTCCATCGCCACCGCCCGGGCCAGCCGCGCATAGCGCAGCTCCAGGTCCTTGAACCGCATGTAGGTGCTGAGCGTGGTGAAGCAGAACGCCATGATCAGCGCGTAGAGCATCAGGTCGGTGCCGCGGCGCACCCCGAACCACTGCGCCACCACCGTCGTGTCATCGGGCCGCAGCACGGCGTAGATGCCGGCCAGTACGAACACCACGTAGCCTACCTTGA
This sequence comes from Mycobacterium sp. 1165178.9, assembly GCF_001673555.1. GTDB lineage: Bacteria > Actinomycetota > Actinomycetes > Mycobacteriales > Mycobacteriaceae > Mycobacterium. The sequence continues at coordinate 7,051 of NZ_LZMB01000325.1, forward strand.
CCCACGCCCGGGAACGCGCGTTGCGGCGCGAGCGCAGCAGGTAGACCAGCAGTGCGACAATCGATCCGATCAGCAGCACCTGAATCCAGTTCATTTTGCAACCCTTTTCATCTCGGAAGCCTGCCGCGCAGGAACCCGTCGAAAATGATGTTGACGCCGTTGAGCAGGGGCTGCCCCTTCGACATCGAGTACGGGGTGTAGAGCACCTCGATCGGCTCTTCGGCGACGCGCCAATGGTTTTCGTCGATCAGCATGATGAATTCGTTGGCGTGGCTCATTCCGCTCATCGTGATGTCCAAGCCGTCGGCGACTTTCTTGTTGAACACCCGAAGCCCATTGTTGGTGTCGGTCAGGCCAAGTCGGCGGCCGCGCCGGCTCAACCGGGCGGCCGTCCGCAGCACGATCCGTTTCACGAACGGCGGTCGGGCGCCGTGCTGCGCGCCGAACCGGGTGCCGATGACGACGTCGACGTCGCCGGCGCGCAACCGGTCGACCATCGTCGCGAGGTCTTTGACGCGGTGCTGGCCGTCGGCGTCGAAAGTGGCGAAGATCTGGGCCCCCGGCTGCCTGCGGGCGTACTCGACACCGGTCTGGATGGCGGCGCCCTGCCCGAGGTTGATCGGATGGCGCACCAGGTGAGCGCCGGCCCGCCGGGCGATCTCACCGGTGTCGTCGGCGCTGCCGTCGTCCACGCACACGACATGGTCGAACACCGAGCGCACATCGGCTACCACCTCGCCGATGACAGCTGCTTCGTTGAAGGCGGGAATGACGACCCAGACGCCATCTGTTTCAGTACCCATTTAAGCCCACAAGGTACACGCTGGTGCAGGTCATATCAGCCGGTAGAGCGCGTGGCGCGCGACAGAGCCGCCAAGTGAACGCCGATCCCGACCACCGGACCGCACAGCAACCCGACCACGGTTCGGGTCTGCAGGGAAAGCGGCAGCAACAGAAGCAACCCCGACGCGACCGTGGCGCTCACCCAACCCAGCGAGTAGGCCCGGTGCAGGGCGGCGGCCACCGCCGCCGCACCGGTCAGCGTCAGCATGGCGATCGCCACCGCGGCCGCGGTCAACCACGCCAGCAGCGCGCTGCTGGCGTGGTACTGCGACCCGAAGGCGACCCGCAACAGCCACGGACCCACGACGGCCGCGGCCAGCACCCCGACCGCACCGATCGCCCCGACGATCGCCGCCGGGGCGAGCAGGGCACGAATTCGGTTACTGCGCTCGTCGACGAAATGGGCAATCAGGTTGCCCTGCATGGCCGTAAGCGGCACCAGCAGTGGCGCGCGGGTCAGCGTGACGGCCAGGATTATCACCCCGCCCTGCGCGCCGAGCTCCGCGCTGGTCAGCTTCAGCAGCACCGGAAAACCCATCACCAGAATGGCGCTGGCGCCGGCCGCGGTGATCGAATGCGCCGCGCCCCGTAGAAAGGTTGCGGTGCCCCCCGGGGTGAGGAGGCGGGCGGTGGCCCTGGTCGCCGGCGAGGCCATAAGCAGGATCAGCCAGGCGACAGCGCCCGCCACCGTCGCCCACAAGAAACCGACCAGCCGCCACCCGAGCGCCACGGTTGCCGCGGCCACCATCACGCGGATGACGGCGTCGGTCACCATCAGCGCGCCGTAGCGGGTCCACTGGTTGGTGCCGGCCAGCATGCCCAGCAGGGTGGCGTGCACGCAGAACCCGGCCAGCCCGACGGACAGCAGAACCACCGACAGCAGCCGCGCCTCGACGAACACCCGTCCGCTCCACAGCGGGGAGCTGCCGGCGATCAGGACGGCGGCGGCCATCCCGACTGGCAGGGCGACCCGCATCGGGTGGGTACGGGGTTCGCCGGGCGACGGCAGGGCGGCCAGGTCGCTGACATAGGGAGTCGAGCGAACTTCCCGGGTGGTTTCCTGCAGCAGGCCGTTGGCCGCGCCCGTAACCAGCCCGAAAGCGCCCCAGAAAACCCCAAAGATCGAAAAGCCGCTCGGCGCCAGGTCGCGGGCGGCCAGGTAGATCACCGCGTAGCCGCACAGCGCCGTCACGGCGGTGGCGGTACCGACCCTGGCCATGCTGCCGCGCGCCACCGGCCCCTGTGAGGCGCTGATTTCGGTCATCGGGGCGGCGGCGCTTTCGGCCGGGTGTCCCGATGTCTCGCCACAATTTGAAAATTCTATGCGGCCCGAAGCGCCCGCCCCTCGCGCGATCCGGTTCGCTAGTGTGGTCGGCGGCCGGAAAGGATCCATGCCCGCTTTGCGCACCTTCGGGATCTCGCTGGTGGTCACCGCGGCGGCCCTCGGCGCCGGATATGTCTACGGCGGTTTCAAAGGTCTCTACCTGCTGCTGGTGCTGGCTGTCCTCGAGGTGTCGTTGTCGTTCGACAACGCCATCATCAACGCCTCGATCCTGAAACGGATGAGCCGCTTCTGGCAGCGGATGTTCCTGACGATCGGGATCCTGGTGGCCGTGTTCGGCATGCGACTGCTGTTCCCGCTGCTCATCGTGTGGGTGACAGCGGGCCTCGACCCGGTTCGCGCGATGGAGCTGGCCGTGCATCCGCCGCCCCACGGCGCGCTGGAGTTCTCCGACGGCTCGCCCAGCTACCAAAAACTCGTCATGGCGGCCCACCCCCAGATCGCCGCGTTCGGCGGAATCTTCCTCTTGATGCTGTTCCTCGATTTCGTCTTCTATGACCGAGAAATCAAGTGGCTCAAGTGGATCGAGATCCCGTTCGCACGCCTGGGTCGGCTGGGGCAGGTGTCGCTGGTGGTCACCGGTCTGGTGCTGGTCGGAGTCGGCACGCAATTGACGCATTCCGGTGACGAGGCGGCGACGGTGCTGACCGCGGGGCTTTTGGGCATGGTGACCTATCTGGTGGTCAACGGATTGAGCCGGGCGTTTCAGCCATCCGACGGCGAGGCCGGCGCGCCGACGGGCCGGGCCGGTCTGACGCTGTTCCTCTACCTCGAAGTGCTCGATGCCGCTTTTTCGTTCGACGGCGTCACCGGCGCGTTCGCCATCACCTCGGACCCCATCGTCATCGCGCTGGGGCTGGGCCTGGTGGGCTCGATGTTCGTCCGGTCGATCACCATCTACCTGGTCCGCCAGGAGGCGTTGGGCCGGTACGCGTACCTGGAACACGGCGCGCACTGGGCCATAGGTGCGCTGGCGGTCATCATGCTGGTCTCCATCGAGCCCAGATTCGAGGTGCCGGAGGCGCTCACGGGCTCGGTCGGCGTGGCCTTCATCGCGGCGGCGCTGGGCTTCAGCATCCTGCGGAACCGCCGCGCCGCCCGCGCGGAAGGCTAATGCCCGCCGGTGTGGTTCAGTGCCCTTCGGTTTTGAACCGCTCGATCGAGCGCTGGATCTCTGCCTCGGCTTCTTCGCGGCCGACCCAGTCCGCGGCCTTGACGAACTTGCCCGGTTCCAGGTCCTTGTAGTGCACGAAGAAGTGCTTGATCACGTCCAGCTCGAACTCCGGAACGTCCCCGATGTCCCGGACGTGGTCCCAGCGGTGGTCGCCGGCCGGCACGCACAGGACCTTGTCGTCGCCACCCTTTTCGTCGGTCATCCGGAACATGCCCACCGGACGGGCCTCGACGATCACGCCGGGAAACACCGACTGCGGCAACAGCACCATGGCGTCCAGCGGGTCGCCGTCCTCACCGAGGGTGTCCTCGATGAAGCCGTAGTCGGTCGGGTAGGCCATCGCGGTGTACAGGTAGCGGTCCAGACGTAGCCGTCCAGTCTCGTGGTCGACTTCGTACTTGTTCCGCTGGCCCTTTTGGATCTCGATGGTCACGTCGAATTCCACCGCGTCGGCTCCTTGTCTGGTAGGCAGACCAATTTTGATCTGCTACACCCTAGTCGAGCGCATCGGCGCCGATTCGGCAGAATGGGTCTTCAGACAGTCAGGAGAGTGATGGCCCGTACTCGCTGGCAAAAATCCACCCCAGTGCTCATCGGGTTGGGCGTGCTGGCGTTCGTCGCCGCCGTCGTGGTGGCGGCAACGTTCTTCACCACGGCCGGACACGGCGCCAACAGCGCGCATGCCCCGATACCGCCCCCGCACGCACCCGCGGTGAAGCCCGGCATGACGCCGGTGAGCGACACCGCCGAGCTACCCAGCGGGCCCGGCGTCGCCGCGATGCTGGCGCCGGTGGCGAGTGACCCGAACCTGGGCCGGCTTGGCGGACGAATCACGGACGCCATCACCGGAAAAGAGCTGTGGCAGGTGGCGGCCGACCTGCCGCTGGTGCCGGCCTCGACCAACAAGGTGCTGACGGCGGCCGCGGCCTTGCTGACGCTCGACCATCAGGCCCGGATCAGCACTCGCGTAGTGGCCGGCAGCCAAAACGCCCAGGGACCCGTCGTGCTGGTGGGTGCGGGCGATCCGGCCCTGTCGGCCGCGCCGCCCGAAGTGGCCACGTGGTACCGGGGGTCGGCCCGGATCAGTGACCTCGTCGAACAGATTCGCCGCAGCGGCGTGACACCGACCGCCGTGCAGGTGGACACCTCGGCGTTCAGCGGGCCGACGATGGCGCAGGGTTGGGACCTGGCTGACGTCGACAACGGCGACATCGCGCCGATCGAGTCGGTGATGATCGACGCCGGCCGCATCCAGCCTTCGACCGTCAACTCGCGGCGGTCCCGGACCCCGGCGCTGGATGCCGGCCGGGAGCTGGCCAGGGCACTGGGACTGGACCCCAACGCGGTCACGGCCGTCGCCGCGCCGTCCGGGGCGCGGCAGCTGGCGGTCGTGCAGTCGGCGCCGTTGGTCCAGCGGCTGTCCGAGATGATGGACCACTCCGACAACGTGCTGGCCGAAAGCATCGCCCGCGAGGTGGCGGCCGCGATCAACCGACCGCGCAGCTTCGCCGGCGCTGTCGACGCGGTGACCAACCGGCTGACCACCGCTCACGTCGACACCGCGGGTGCGACGCTGCTGGACTCCAGTGGACTCTCGGTCGACGACCGGCTGACGGCCAAGACGCTCGACGGCGTGCTGCAGGCGGCGGCAGGGTCCGACCAGCCGTCGCTGCGGGCGCTGCTGGATCTGCTCCCGATCGCCGCCGGGAGCGGGACGCTTGCCGATCGCTTCACCGATGCCTCCACGGCCCAGGGTCCCGCGGGCTGGCTGCGGGCCAAAACCGGCTCGTTGACCGGCGTAAACGCGCTGGCCGGAGTGTTGACCGACCGCAGCGGCCGCGTGCTCACCTTCGCGTTCATCTCCAACGATGCCGGCCCGAACGGTCGCAACGTGATGGACGCGCTGGCGACCCGGCTGTGGTCATGCGGGTGCTCATGACGCCGGCGCCGGACCTGACCCTGGGTACCGCCGTCGACTGGAAGTTCGCGGCCTCGGTAGGTCGGCGCCTGGCCCGGCCGGGTCCGCCGTCCAGCGACTACACCCGCCGCCAGGTGATCGACGAACTCGCCGCCGCGTCCACCAAAGCCGAACCGTTGGTGCGTGATGTCACCGGCCTTGTCACCAACGGTTCGGTGCCGGCCGCCCGCATCGTCGACCGTCCGGAGTGGATCGCCGCGGCGACCGAGTCGATGCGGGTGATGATGCACGGCGCCGAGAAGCCGCGCGGGTTTCTCACCGGCCGCGTCACCGGCGCGCAGACCGGCGCCGTCCTGGCGTACGTGTCCTCGGGGATTCTCGGCCAATACGACCCGTTCGCCACTAATAACGGGGCCAAAACGGGCTGCTTGCTGCTGGTGTATCCCAACGTCATCGCCGTCGAGCGGCAGCTTCGAATCGATCCGTCCGATTTCCGGCTGTGGGTGTGCCTGCATGAGGTCACCCATCGAGTGCAGTTCACCGCCAATCCGTGGCTGCCCGACTACATGTCGCAAGCGCTGGGCCTGCTGACCCGCGACGCCGGCGAGGACATCGGGCAGGTGATCAGCCGGCTCGCCGACTACGCCCGCAACCGCGGCGACGCAACGGCGGAATCCGACGCCAACTCAGCGGGGATTCTCGGACTGGTGCGCGCCGTGCAGTCCGAACCACAGCGACAGGCGCTGGACCAGTTGCTGGTGCTGGGCACGCTGCTGGAGGGCCACGCGGACCACGTCATGGATGCCGTCGGACCGATGGCGGTGCCGTCGGTGGCCACCATCCGCCGCCGGTTCGACGAGCGCCGCCACCGCAAGCAGCCGCCGCTGCAGCGGTTGTTGCGCGCACTGCTGGGGCTCGACGCGAAGCTCAGCCAGTACACCCGCGGCAAGGCGTTCGTCGATCACGTGGTCGGCCAAGTGGGGATGGCGCGGTTCAACGCCATCTGGACGAGTCCCGAAACGCTGCCGCTGCCTAGCGAGATCGAAGAGCCCCAGCGATGGATCGACCGGGTGCTGTAGGCCAGCTGCGCGCGGTTGTCGAGGCGTTCCTCAAGGCCCACCTCGCCACCGTCGAACAGTGGTGCGTGGCGCTGTCCGGAGGTCCGGATTCGCTGGCCCTCACCGCGGTCGCGGCCCAGCTGCGACCCACCACCGCGGTGGTGGTCGACCATGGCCTGCAATCCGACTCGGCTGTCGTCGCTGAGACCGCCCGCGCGCAGGCCATCTCATTGGGATGCGTTGGGGCCCAAGTGGTGCGGGTGCAGGTAAGCAACCGGGGCGGTCCCGAGGCGGCGGCGCGCGCGGCCCGCTACGCCGCGTTGAGCGCCTACCACACCGGTCCGGTGCTCCTGGGCCACACGCTGGACGACCAGGCCGAGACGGTGCTGCTGGGTTTGGGCCGAGGATCCGGGGTGCGTTCGATCGCCGGGATGCGTCCGTACGATCCACCATGGTGCCGGCCGTTACTGGAGGTTCGCCGGGCCGTCACGCGCGGCGCATGCCAAGAGCTTGGCCTGACCCCTTGGCAGGATCCGCACAACACCGACCCCCGCTTCACCCGGACCCGGCTGCGCGCCGAGGTGCTGCCGCTGCTGGAAGACGTGCTGGGTGGCGGCGTGGCCGAGGCGCTGGCCCGCACCGCGACCTCGCTGCGGGAGGATTCCGAGTTGATCGACACGCTGGCGGCCCGCGCGCTGCCCGATACCAGGGCGGACTCCGGCCTGCGGGTGCAGGCGCTGGCGGCGCTGGACGCCCCCGTGCGGCGGCGGGTGATCCGGACCTGGCTGCTGACCGGAGGCGCAACGAACCTGACCGACAAGCAGATTCGCGGGGTGGACGCCCTGGTCACCGGCTGGCGTGGGCAGGGCGGGGTGGCGGTGGGGTCGTCGATGCCCGATGAGCGACTGTTCGCGGGCCGTCGCGACGGCGTGCTGACGCTGTGGCGCGAACCGGTCAGCAAACCAATCCAATAGCCATCGGGGCTGCCATTGGTTATTCGCCCGTCGTCGTGGCACTCTGTGGGCGTGGCCCAGATCTCCTCGGCGATCACCCCCGCCCAACCCGCGGAGCTGTACCCCGGGGATATCAAGTCTGTCCTGCTGACGTCGGCGCAAATTCAGGCGCGAATCGCAGAACTCGGTAGTGAAATCGGGGAGAACTACCGCGACGCCGCGATCGAGACCGGACAGGATCTTCTGCTGATCACCGTGCTCAAGGGTGCTGTGATCTTTGTCACCGACCTGGCCCGCGCGATCCCGCTGCCCACGCAGTTCGAGTTCATGGCCGTCAGCTCCTACGGGTCGTCGACGTCCTCCACTATCAACACGTCGCGGCCCTCGATATCGCGGTCCAGATCCTTGAGAATCCGAACCACGCCGGAGGAGGCCAGCG
>NZ_LZMB01000326.1 GCF_001673555.1 Mycobacterium sp. 1165178.9
TCCCGCGGCGACCTCGGCGAAGGTGCGGTACCGCTCGAAGAGCACCGTGGTGTCAGATAGCGCGGTGGTGATCTCGTCGGCGGTGTGATCGCTGAACCAGGTGGCGAACAAACTGGAGAGCACGTCACGGTAGCGGTAACGATCGCCTTCGGACCCGAAATCGGCGCCCAGCGCCTCAGCGAGCGCCGAGACCGCAACGTCAGTGCCCGTCACTGCTAGCAGGTCGCGAAAATGCCGGCCGGTCAAGGTAACCACCATGAACCTGGCCCCGTCACTGCTGATGAAGTCCTGCCCGTACTGGCCGTAGATCGCGTTACCCAGCCGTTCGCGTTGTGTCCCGTTGACTTGCGGCTCGGTGAGCAACCCCAGGTTGGCCGCGGTGGCCAGCGCGACGTCCTCCAACGCCAGGCTGATCCGGGTCCCCGCCCCGGACCGCTCGCGGTGGCGGACAGCGGTGACGACGGCGAGCGCGGCATATAGTCCGCAGCACACGTCCCAAGCGGGTAGCACGTGATTGATCGCACCGGCATGATCGGCCGGGCCGGTGACGAGCGGATAGCCGAGACCCGCGTTGACCGTGTAGTCCACGCCGGTGGACCCATCACCGCGCCCGAGTAACTGAACGTGAATCACGTCGCGGCGTTTGGCCGCCAGGGCTTCGTGGCCGAGCCAGGTCAAGCCCGCGGCGTTGGTCACGACGATGCCGTCACCCTCGATGATCAGCCGCTGGACCAGTTCATGGCCGTCCGGGGACCGCAGATCGATGGTGGCCGAACGCTTTCCCTTGTTCAGGCCGGTCCAGTAGATCGAGGTGCCGTCGGCCGCCAGAGGCCACCGTTGCACATCGGAAGCGCCGCCGATGGGGTCGACCCGGATGACCTCTGCACCAAGCTGACTCAGCGTCATGCCGCATAGCGGCGCGGCGACGAAACTCGATACCTCGACGACCGTGAGGCCATCCAACGGCAACGCCGATTCGGTCATTGCGGTACGACCCGCTCGAAGACGGCAGCCAGGCCCTGGCCGCCGCCGATGCACATGGTTTCCAGACCGTAGCGCGCCTCGCGGCGATGGAGCTCGCGCGCCAAGGTCGCCAGCATCCGTCCGCCCGTCGCGCCCACCGGATGACCCAGCGAGATTCCCGAGCCGTGCACATTGGTCCGCTCGTGGTCGGCGGCGCCGAAGCTCCATTCCCGCATCACGGCAAGCGCTTGCGCGGCAAAGGCTTCGTTGAGCTCGATGAGGTCGATGTCGGACAGCTGCAAGCCCGCCTTGGCCAACGCGGCCTCGGTCGCAGGCACCGGGCCGATGCCCATGACGTTGGGTGCGACCGCGGCCACGCCCCACGACACCAGGCGCACCAACGGCCTCAGGCCATATTCATCGGCCTTCTCCGGGGTGGTGACCACGCACATCGATGCCGCGTCGTTCTGGCCGCTCGCGTTGCCGGCGGTCACCGTCGCCTCCGGATCATCCTTCAGCAGAACGGGTTTGAGCTTGCTCAGCGACTCGACAGACGTGTCGGCGCGGGGGTGCTCGTCGGTGTCGACGAGTTCCTCGCCGCTGCGGGTGCGGACCGCGACCGGAATGATCTCCTCGGCCAAGATCCCGTCTTTCTGCGCCGCTACGGCGCGCTGGTGGCTTCGCACGGCGAGTTCGTCTTGCTCCTGGCGTGAAATGCCGTACTGGCGACGCAGATTCTCGGCCGTTTCCAGCATCCCGCCGGGCACCGGGTAGTTGCGGCCGCCCGCGGTTGTGCGTCCCCGGGCCAGCCCGTCGTGCACCTGTACACCGTTGCGGGCGCCGCCCCAACGCATGTCGGTGGAGTAGAAGGCGACGTTGCTCATGCTCTCGCAACCCCCGGCGACGACGAGGTCATTGTCCCCCGCGGCCACCTGCAGACACGCTTGGATGACCGCCTGCAGGCCAGAGCCGCAACGCCGGTCGACCTGCATGCCCGGAACCGTCACCGGCAGGCCGGAATCCAGCGCCACCACGCGCCCGATCGCCGGCGCGTCGCTGTTGGGATAGCAGTGACCGAGGATCACGTCCTGGATGGCATCGGGCGCAAGTCCGGTCCTCTCGAGCAGCCCCTTCAGCGCGGTGACAGCGAGGTCGACAGCGCTGCACGCCTTGAACATTCCGCCGTAGCGGCCGATCGGCGTCCGAACGGGTTCGCAGATGACGGCCTCGGCACTCATAGGTGGCGGCCGCCGGTGATTTCCATGACGGTGCCGGTCATGTACGACGACAGATCGGAAGCCAGGAACAGCGCCACGCTGGCGACCTCGCTGGGCTCACCGGCCCGGCCCAGTGGCACCTCAGCAACCTTGGAATCCCAAATGCGCTGCGGCATGGCCTCCGTCATGGCGGAGCGGATCAAGCCGGGAGCGATCGCGTTTACCCGGACGCCCAGGTAGGCCAGCTCTTTGGCCGCCGCCTTCGTCATGCCGACGATGCCGGCCTTGGCGGCCGAGTAGTTCGTCTGGCCGATCATGCCGACCTTGCCGGACACCGAGGACATGTTGATGATGGAGCCGCGCTTGTTTTCGCGCATGACGGCGGCGGCCAGCCGGGTGCCGTTCCAGGTGCCCTTCAGGTGCACGTTGATCACCTGATCGAATTGCTCCTCGGTCATCTTGCGCATCGTCGCGTCCCGGGTGATCCCGGCGTTGTTGACCATGATGTCCAGGCCGCCGAACCGCTCGACCGCGGTCTGGATCAAGGTTTCGACGTCGGAGGACTGGGTGACATCGCACCGAACGGCGATCGCGACATCATCGCCGCCCAACTGCTTGGCCACGACTTGGGTTTCCTCGAGGTTGACGTCCCCGAGCACGACTCGCGCACCCTCGGCGACGAAGCGCTCCGCGATGGCCAGACCCAGCCCTTGCGCTCCGCCTGTGATTACCGCGGTCTGACCTGTCAACATCGCCACTCCGATCACAATCCTTCACTGTTGTCGTTGCCACCGGGCACCCGTAAGGCAAATATCATATTTGATATAGGATCCTGCTCTGAACCGGGGTGTCCCGGATCGAGAGAGGAGTGTGGAGCCCATGGCCACCGCCGAAGCTGCTGAAGTCTCCGACGAGGACTTCCGCGAGATCCTCGCTCAGACAAGGCAATTCGTCCGCAGCGTCGTCGTCCCCCGCGAGCAGGAGATTCTCGACACCGATCGCGTCCCCGACGACTTGCGCGACGAGGCCAAGAAGATGGGCCTGTTCGGTTACGCGATTCCCCAGGAATGGGGCGGCCTCGGCCTCAACCTGATGCAGGACGTCGAGATGGCGATGGAGTTGGGCTACACGTCGCTGGCGCTGCGTTCGATGTTCGGCACCAACAACGGCATCGCCGGACAAGTTTTGGTGGGGTTCGGCACCGACGAACAGAAATCGCGCTGGCTTGAGTCGATCGCGTCCGGCGACGTCGTCGCCTCCTTCGCACTGACCGAACCCGGCGCCGGGTCGAACCCGGCCGGCTTGCGCACCAAAGCCGTTCGCGACGGCTCCGAAAAAGACGGGGCTTGGGTGATCTCCGGGCAGAAGCGCTTCATCACCAACGCGCCCGTGGCAGATCTCTTCGTGGTGTTCGCCCGTACCCGGCCGGCCGACGACCAGGGGGCGGGCATCGCGGTCTTCCTGGTGCCCGCGGACGCCGCCGGGGTCGAAGTGGGCGCCAAGGACGCCAAGATGGGCCAGGAAGGCGCCTGGACGGCCGACGTCAATTTCACCGACGTGCGCGTCGGCCCCGATGCGCTCGTCGGCGGCAGCGAAGACCACGGGTACCGGGCGGCCCTGACGTCGTTGGCCCGCGGACGGGTGCACATCGCCGCCCTCGCGGTGGGCGCCGCCCAACGCGCGCTCGACGAATCGGTGTCGTACGCCGCCACCGCGACGCAGGGTGGAACGGCGATTGGGAGCTTCCAGCTGGTGCAGGGCATGCTCGCCGACCAGCAGACCGGCGTGATGGCCGGCCGTGCGCTGGTGCGCGAGGCCGCTCGGCTGTGGGTCGCCGACGAGGATCGCCGAATCGCGCCGTCGGCCGCCAAGGTCTTCTGCACCGAAATGGCCGGCAATGTCGCGGATCTCGCGGTGCAGATCCATGGCGGCACGGGTTACATGCGGGGTGTTGCCGTCGAGCGCATCTACCGCGATGTGCGCCTGCTCCGGCTGTACGAGGGCACCAGTGAAATTCAGCGTTTGATCATCGGATCGAACCTCGTCAAGGCTGCGCAGCGATGACAGTGGCCGGGCGGCCGAAGCATACGAAGGAGCAGCTATGAGCGGCAAGCTTGCCGGAAGAGTGGCATTCATCACCGGCGCGGCCCGCGGCCAGGGCCGGGCACACGCGGTGCGCATGGCCCAGGAGGGCGCCGACATCATCGCCGTCGATATCGCCGGCAAGCTGCCGTCGTGCGTGCCCTACGATCCGGCGACTCCCGACGACCTGAGCGAGACGGTGCGCCTGGTCGAAGCAGCGAACCGGCGGATCGTCTCGTCGGTCGTAGACATTCGCGACTTCGACGGTCTGCGGAAGGTCGTCACGGATGGGGTCGCCGCACTGGGCCGGCTGGACATCATCGTCGCCAACGCCGGGGTCGCTGCTCCGCAGGCATGGGACGACATCACACCGAAGAACTTTCGCGACGTGATGGACATCAACGTGACCGGCACCTGGAACACCGTGATGGCCGGCGCGGACAAGATCATCGAGGGCGGCCGCGGCGGCTCGATCATCCTGATCAGTTCCGCGGCCGGGATGAAGATGCAGCCCTTCATGATCCACTACACGGCCAGCAAGCACGCCGTCACCGGGCTGGCGCGGGCCTTCGCCGCGGAATTGGGGAAGCATTCGATCAGGGTCAACAGTGTTCACCCGGGTCCGGTGAACACGGCGATGGGCTCCGGCGACATGGTCAACGCGGTGGGCAAGACCATGGAGACCAACCCGCAGCTGTCGCACGTCCTCACGCCGTTCTTGCCGGACTGGTTCGCCGAGCCGGAGGAGATCGCCGACACCGTGTGCTGGCTGGCCAGCGACGAGTCGCGCAAGGTCACCGCCGCACAGATCCCGGTCGATCAAGGCTCGACACAGTACTGATCATCGTTAGCCGGGGAATAGCTCCACCGTCGCGGCGTTTGCACTCGTCATGAAAGCCTTCAGCGAAACCGAGCGTCAGGAGTTCCTCGCCGACAAGCATGTGGCGGTGCTGTCCGTCGCCGCCACCGAAGGCCGGCCGCCGGCCAGCGTCCCGATCTGGTACGACTACACCCCCGGTGGAGACGTCCGGATCATGACCGGGGCGTCCAGCCGCAAGGCCCGCCTCATCACGCAAACGGGCGCGGTGACGCTGGTGGTCCAGCGCGAGGAGCCGCCGTATCAGTACGTCGTGGTGGAAGGCACCGTTGTCGAGACCACCAACCCGGCCCCGGCCGACGTGCAGGAATCGATCGCCATCCGCTACCTCGGCGAGGAGGGCGGTCGCGCGTTCGTGCAAAGCATGCAAGGCGTCGAGGAGGTGCTGTTCACCATCCGCCCCGACCGCTGGCTGAGCGCCGACTTCACCGGCGACCTCTGAGCCGCGAGATATACGCGCATCCGCCGATGTTTTGCGGCATGCGCTCAGCTCATGCTGGCTACCATGAGCGAAATCGATCCACGGGCGGGCGTGCCGCCGTTGGACTGGAGCGAACTAGGCATGAACGAGCCCTTGCCGACCGGCACGGTGACGTTGCTGCTGGCCGACGTCCAGGGTTCGACGCAGCTGTGGGACTCCCAGCCGCAGGAGATGACCGCGGCAATCGCGAAAATGGATCAGACACTCGCCGAATTGGTCGGTGCCCATCACGGAATTCGTCCGGTCGAGCAGGGTGAGGGTGACAGCTTCGTCATCGCTTTCAGCCGAGCCTCCGATGCGGTGACGTGCGCGCTTGCGTTGCAGCGCGCTCCCCTCGCACCGTTGCGGCTGCGGATTGGGGTGCACACCGGCGAGGTGCAATTGCGTGACGAGAACAACTACGTCGGTCCGGCCATCAACCGGACCGCCCGGCTTCGCGAGCTCGCGCACGGCGGCCAGACGGTGTTGTCGGGCACCACCGGCGATCTCGTTGCCGACACACTTTCCGACGACGCGTGGTTGACCGACCTGGGCACCCACGCGCTCCGCGATCTGCCCCGTCCCGAGCGGGTTGTGCAGCTGTGC
>NZ_LZMB01000327.1 GCF_001673555.1 Mycobacterium sp. 1165178.9
CGCATGGTCCATTCCGGCCGGCCCGCGCAACTCGACCGACCCGCAGATCGATGCGCTGCTGCGACTGGCCCGGCGTTCGGCGTCCTCGGGGGCGGCGCTGGCCGCCGGCGTTACCGAGCTGGCCGAGGAATCTCGCCACGACGCCGCACACGCGGCGACCGCCGCCGCCGAGCGGGCCGGCGTGCTGGTCGCCGGACCGCTGGGTCTGTGCTTCCTGCCGGCGTTCGTCTGCCTGGGCATCGTCCCGGTGGTGGCCGGTTTGGCAAGTGATGTCCTGCAGTCGGGCCTGCTGTGAAACGAAAGGAAGACATTGATGAGCAACATGATTCGCGATCTCTGGGCACGCGCCGCCGTCCTGGCGGCCGACGAGTCGGGCATGTCGACGGTCGAATACGCCATCGGCACGATCGCGGCAGCCGCCTTCGGCGCGGTGCTCTACACCGTCGTCACCGGCGATTCCATCGTCTCGGCGCTGACCAACATCATCGGTCGTGCGCTCAACACCAAGGTGTAACCGGCAGTGCGGGTGCCAGCACCGTGGAGGCGGCACTGGGCATTGCCGCGCTCGTGGTGGTGCTGGTGCTGTGCCTGGCCGGTGTCACCGCGCTATCGATGCAGGTGCGCTGCATCGACGCCGCCCGCGAGGCCGCCCGGCTGGCGTCCCGCGGCGACCAACGCTCAGCCGTCGCCGCCGCGCGCCGGCTCGCGCCCGCCGGTGCCCGGGTCGACCTGCGGCGCGACGGCGATTTCCTGGTGGCCACCGTCGTCGCGCATTCGAAGTTGTTGCCCACCATCGACATTGCGGCCAATGCGGTCTCGGCGGCCGAGCCGGCCCGGTGAGCGGGGGTCGGCGACCCTGGTCGCGGCCTGGGTGATCGTGGTGCTGCTGACGGCGACGGGCGCCGGCGCGTACCTGGGCTCGGCGGTCGTGGCGCGGCACCGCGCCCAGGCGGTGGCCGACCTGGCCGCGTTGGCGGGCGCCGCGCGGTTGAGTTCTGGAGCGAATGCGGCCTGCGCCAGTGCCGCGGGCGTGGCCCGCCGGATGCGGACCGACGACATCCGTTGTGCGGTAGACGGTCTCGATGTCGTTGTCTCCGCTCGGGTGGCGGTCGTCTTCGGTGGTGCGGCAAGGGCGGCGGCGCGCGCGGGGCCTGCGACCGGGGAATCCGACTAGGGCGCGGCGTCGGGGGTTCGCGAGAATCCCGCGGTGGCCAGCTCCTCGTCGGTGGGCAGCCGCAGGGACACCAGTCCGGCGTACGTATCCGGTTCCAGTTCCACCCGGTTGACGGTGACGTGCACCGGGACCCAATCCCCGTCGTGCCCGGGCATCCGCAGCACCCGGCTGGTGGCGCCCCCGCTGAATTCCCTTGTCATGGTGGCCATCAGCTCGTGGTCGTCGGGGTGGATCCTGGGCTTGCCCGTCTCGCTGCCCCGCCAGTCGTAGAAGGGGCAAGGCTCGTCGAGCCATTTCAGCAGGACCCAGGTGTTGAGGTCGATCAGTGCGCGATGCACCCCGGCCTGGGCCAGGCCGCTGAGGATCCGTTGCGCGAGAACGTCGGTCGAAACCTCCGGGCCCTTCAATTCGGACGGCCAGTTCATTGCCCGCGCCACCAAGTGCTCCCGGCCGTCGGGCCCCGGTTCCAGAATCGTGCGTGCGACGAAACCTATCCGGATCGACTCACCGCGCCAGTCAGTGAGATCCCAGGTGCTGCATAGTGTTTGGTCGGGCTTGGCCTTGACCGCCATGGCGAGCACCTTGGCTTCGTTCGGATTGAGTTCACGCGACGGAAGGTCCTCTGCGAAGGCCCTGCCGTACGCGACTTCCACCTCGGGATTCTTCCCGCTGTTGAGCAGCGATTCGCGGGTGTCGGTGGCCACGCCAAGGGTCAGGTCCCACTTCAGCGGCCCGGGAATCGGCCGTTCGGGCGGCTCGACGTCGGAGGGGCCGGTCCAGACATGCACGCCGTGGATGAAACCGTCGGACATCACCACCGGCTCGGTGCGAATGATGCGGTCCCGCTTGGGCGTGATGCTGGTCAGGGCCTGACCCGTCTGCACCGATTCGGCGATCGCCGTGCGAACCGCGGCGAGATAGGGGCTGCGGCGCAGAAATGTGGTGATGGGGACGAGATTCTTGAGTTGGCGGCCTTGCGCCACCACGGTGGGCTCACCCCCGAGTGTCTCCACGAGCAACCAGTCGTGGGCCATGCGGCCGATTTTACCGGCGAGCGGACCGGTCCAAGGGAGTGCTGCCGGTTTCGCCGCCGCCGAAGGCCCCCAGGCATCGACATCCGGCGAGCGACGCCAGCAGTGCTTGCGATGCCGCCGCGGCCTTGGTAGCTTTTCCAGCTGCGCCCGCATCGTCGGGATTGCGGGCGGCGCACAACCAAGCGATTTCTGATCCGTGCGACAGCACGCGCCATTTCTTGAGCAGCAGGAAATGCGTTCCTGGCGTGGGCGTCACAAGACAAACCCAGTGGGTCGACCGTCGAGGGGTCGGTCGTCATCTGCGGGTTTGCGCTCCCGTGTCCCCCGGGCCAGCTCTGCGAGGACCAGCTTCAGCACCAGCACCGCGCCCGTCTTGTCAAGCGGGTCGTTGCCGTTGCCGCACTTGGGGGACTGGACGCACGACGGGCATCCCCGGAGGCACTCGCATGCCTCGATGGCGGCTGCTGTCGCACCCAGCCAGGTACGGGCCTGGCGAAAACCCCGTTCGGCGAATCCCGCGCCACCCGGATAGCCGTCGTAGACGAAGACGCTGGGCAAACCAAGGGGATCGGGCCCTACGGCGGTCGACAAGCCGCCGATGTCCCCGCGATCGCAACTGGCCACCAGCGGCAGCAGCCCGATCGCCGCATGTTCGGCGGCGTGCAGCGCCCCGGGGACGCGTGTGTCCTCAATGCCGTTGCGTTGCAACGCATCCCCGGTGATGGTGTACATCACCGCCGTAGTGGCCAAGGTGTGTTCCGGCATGTCCAACTCGATGAAGTCGATCACCTCACCCGAGAGCCTGCGACGCAGATAACCCACCACCTGGTGAGTGACCCTGACCGGCACCAGACCGAGCGTGACCGGCCCGAAGGTCAGGCGCTCGCCCGTACCGGTGACGGCGATATCGGTGATCTCGCGCGCGAACGTCGCGTAACCGGGCTCCTCGGCGTGCACGAACGCGATGCCCTCCTCGGTGTCCAGGGAGTCCACCACGTAGCTGTCCCCTTGATGCAGATACACCGCGCCGGGGTGGACGGTGGCCGGTGCCTGCCCGGCGCCTGCACTGCCCAGCAACCTGCCGGTATCGGCCTCGACGATGACGATCTGCCCGCCCGCCGAGCCCCGGATGTCCACGGCCGCATGCGGTTCCAGGCCGGGCACCGGAAAGTACTTTCCGCCGCGGCGCCGCAGTAGCCCGTCATCGACCAGGCCGTCGGCCACCTCGGTGGCGCCGAAAATGCGTACCTCGGCCTCGTCCAGCGGTAGCTCGGTCGCCGCGCAGAGCAGTTGCGGACCCAGGATGTAGGGGTTGGCCGGGTCGATCACCACCCGCTCGACCGGCTTGTCAAGCAGCGCGGCCGGGTTGTGCACCAAATAGGTATCCAGCGGGTCGTCCCGGGCGATCAGCACCACCAAGGCGCCCTGCCCGCGCCGCCCGGACCGGCCGGCCTGCTGCCAGAACGAGGCGACCGTGCCGGGGAAGCCGGCGAGCACCACCGCATCCAGTCCGGCGATGTCGACGCCCAGCTCCAGCGCATTGGTGGTGGCCAGGCCCCGCAACCGACCCTCGGCCAGCGCGCGCTCCAGCGCGGTGCGGTCCTCGGCGAGGTAACCGGCCCGGTACGACGCCACGGTCGCCGAAAGCCCGGGGGCGATGTCGGCCAACCTCGCCTGGGCGCCCAGCGCGGTCAATTCCGCGGTGCGGCGCGATCGCACGAACGTGAGGGTCTGGGCGCCCTCGGCGATCAGGTCGGCCATCACCCGGGCCGCCTCGGCGCCCGCGGAGCGGCGCACCGGCGCGCCGTTCTCTCCGGTCAAATCGGCGCGCAGCGCGGGCTCCCACAACGCCACCGTCCGGGCGCCCTGAGGCGAACCGTCCTCGGTGACCTCCTCGACCGGCAGCCCGATGAGCTCGGCGGCCGTCGCGCCCGGCGAATCCGTTGTCGCACTGGCGAAGATCACCGTCGGTGACGACGAATAACGGGCGCACAACCGCAGCAGGCGGCGCAGCACCATCGCCACGTTGGAGCCGAAAACTCCACGGTAGTAATGACATTCGTCGACGATCACGAATCGCAGCCCGCGCAACAGCACGGCCCAACGGGCATGGTTGCGCAAGATCGACAAATGGATCATGTCGGGGTTGGAGAACAACCACCGCGAACGTTCCCGCGCGAAGCGGCGGACGTCGCCTGGGCTGTCGCCGTCGTAGGCGGTGGGCGCGACGTCATGCAGCCGCGGAATGGACGCGGTGAGCGCGTGCGCGGCACGCAACTGGTCATGGCCCAACGCTTTGGTCGGCGACAGGTAGAGCACGCGCGCCCGCGGATCGGTCGCCAACGCGTTGAGGACGGGAAGCTGGTAGGCCAGCGACTTGCCCGACGCGGTACCGGTGCTGAGCACCACGTGACGGCCTGCGTGCGCCAGGTCCGCGGCCTTGAACTGATGCGACCACGGTGAGGTGATCCCGCGCTCGGCGAACGCGCTGACCACGTCGGACTCGGCCCAGGCCGGCCAATCGAGCGGCCGGCCGCTGCGCGGCGGCAGTTCGGCGACATGGCGCAGCGGATGCTCGTCTGACGCCGTTCCGGCGAGTGCGGCGGCAAGCAGCTCACTGCCGAAACTCGCCATCTCACTCCTTAGGTGATCCGTTGTGAAATCGGCCTGGCAATCGGCCTTCGAATCGGCGGGAGACACAAGTCTGTCGCCAACGCGATGAACATGGTTGACTATTTGCGGTCGCAGCTTCTGTGTTCGTGTCAAACTTTCGCAGGATCGACGTTGCGGCCGCGGTTCCTGCGAGGTTAATCGGTCGGGTGAAGTTCCGGCGACTCAGCGAGGTAAGCGGTCGTACCAGGCCCGGGGCATCGAAAGGCGATGCCCCGCACCCAGAAGAAAAGGAAAGATCGAGAGATGCCACAGGGAACTGTGAAGTGGTTCAACGCGGAGAAGGGCTTCGGGTTCATTGCCCCCGAAGACGGCTCCGCCGATGTGTTTGTCCACTACACGGAGATCCAGGGTTCGGGCTTCCGCACCCTCGAAGAAAACCAGAAGGTCGAGTTCGAGATCGGCCACAGCCCTAAGGGCCCCCAGGCCACCGGAGTCCGCTCCGTCTAAGACAGAGCAGACCTGAACGGATACCCCCCGTGCAGACCCGCCCAGCGGGTCCAGCCGGGGGGTTTCCTCTTTTATTGCCGCGACCAGGAGCGCATCACGGTCGGCCCCGGACGCCGCGCCGGTTGCCTCAAGACGCGGACGGGCCCGCTGGCCTACTGTCGGGGGCGTGAGCCAGCTTTCCTTCTTTACAGCGGAGTCGGTGCCGCCCGCGGTCGCCGATCTTTCCGGGGTGCTGGCGGCGTCCGGGCAGATTGTCACCGTGGGCGCCACCGGCGAAAATCCGGTCGCGGGGGCCCGGCTATCGGTGGTCGTGGATCAGTCCTGGCGGGCCTCGGCGCTGGCCGAGATGATCCGGGAGGCCGGCCTGGTGGCCGAGATCTCCCGGACCGACGAGGACACCCCGTTGGTACGGACGGCGGTGGACCCCTCGTTGAGGACGCTGGCCAGCGAATGGACGCGCGGTGCGGTGAAGACCGTGCCGCCGCGCTGGCTGCCCGGGCCACGCGAGCTGCGGGCGTGGACGCTGGCGGCCGGAAATCCGGAGGGCGAGCATTACGTGCTGGCGTTGGATCCCCACGCGCCGGACACGCACTCACCGCTGGCGTCGGCTTTGATGCGCGTCGGGATCGCACCGACCCTGATCGGCACCCGCGGCGGGCGGCCGGCGCTGCGCATCAGCGGACGCCGCAGGCTATCGCGCCTGGTAGAGAACGTGGGGGAGCCGCCCGACGGCGCCGAGGCGTTATCGCGGTGGCCGCACGTTTAGCCGGGAGACAGCGCCCGAAAACGCGTCGGCTTTCCGCCGTTGTCGCGAATGCCAGTTTGCGCGGGCCCGCCCAAGGGTGCGAAATTGTCAGGTGCCGCAGGGCGAAGGAACGGTCGCGTACCTGAGTTTCACCGGAATTTTGGAGGCCGACCTGTCATTCTTCCTGCAGGTGGTCTCGTGGGGGGACCAATCAGGGATGGAGCGTAAGGGCAGTTGGCTGACCCGAAACTGAAGGACACCGGCAGCGGCCGGCGGCGACTCGTGATTGTCGAGTCGCCCACCAAGGCGCGCAAACTGGCCAGCTACCTGGGCTCCAGGTACATCGTCGAATCATCGCGCGGTCACATCCGCGACCTGCCCCGGGCCGCCGCCGACGTCCCGGCGAAATTCAAGTCGGAGCCGTGGGCCCGCCTCGGGGTCAACGTCGACGAGGACTTCGAGCCGCTGTACATCATCAGCCCCGAGAAGAAGAGCACGGTCACCGAGCTCAAGGGCCTGCTCAAGGACGTCGACGAGCTCTACCTGGCGACGGATGGTGACCGCGAGGGCGAAGCCATCGCCTGGCACCTGCTCGAAACCCTCAAGCCGAACATCCCGGTCAAGCGGATGGTGTTCCACGAGATCACCGAACCGGCGATCCTCGAGGCCGCCGAAAACCCCCGGGACCTGGACATCGACCTGGTCGACGCGCAGGAAACCCGGCGCATCCTGGACCGCTTGTACGGCTACGAGGTCAGCCCCGTGCTGTGGAAGAAGGTCGCGCCCAAGCTGTCGGCGGGCCGGGTGCAATCGGTGGCCACCCGCATCATCGTGCAGCGTGAACGCGACCGCATGGCGTTCCGCAGCGCCTCGTACTGGGACATTCTGGCCAAGCTGGACGCCAGCGTGTCCGATCCGGCGGCGCAGCCCCCCACCTTCACCGCCCGGCTGACCGGTGTCGACGGCCTGCGCGTGGCCGCGGGCCGCGACTTCGACTCGCTGGGGCAGCTACGCAAGGCCGACGAGGTGACCATCCTCGACGAGGCGAGCGCGACGCAGCTGGCCGCGGGGCTGCGCGGCGCCCAGCTCACCGTCGCGTCAGTCGAGGAAAAGCCCTATACCCGGCGCCCCTACGCGCCGTTCATGACCTCGACGCTGCAGCAGGAGGCCGGCCGCAAGCTGCGGTTCTCCTCCGAGCGCACGATGAGCATCGCCCAGCGGCTCTACGAGAACGGCTACATCACCTATATGCGTACCGACTCCACGACGCTGTCGGAGTCGGCGATCAACGCCGCGCGC
>NZ_LZMB01000328.1 GCF_001673555.1 Mycobacterium sp. 1165178.9
TTGGCCGAGACGGGGATGCGTGCCAGCGAGCTGGTGGATTTGCAAATCTCCGATGTAGACCTGGCCCGAGGATTGCTCACGGTGCGCCGCGGTAAGGGCGCTGTGGGTAGGTTCGCGCCGTTTGGCCCGCAGGTCGCCACAGCGCTGGATCGCTATATCCGTATGCGCCGCAACCACGTAACCTCCGATGTGACACAGTTATTCGTTGGCGGGCATATCAAATCTTTCACTTATTGGGCGCTGGCGCAGACATTGCGACGCCGTGCCCGAGATGCCGGTATCGAGGGCTTTCACGTTCATCTGATGCGGCACACTGCCGCTACCAGGTGGCTGCGGGCCGGCGGGTCAGAGGCGGGATTGATGGCGGTGGCGGGCTGGTCGAACCGGCAGATGATCGATAGGTACACCGGCGCGTCGGCGTCTGAGCGTGCTGCCGAGGAGGCCCGCAAGTTGAACTTGGGCGACCTCTGAGCTTGCGAATGAGATGAAGCGGGGTGGCGTCTACCCCGCTCAGCTCTGTACTGTGCTGACAACCAACCAAAGGGAGTGCCCTGGCTGCGCCGCAGCTGGGGCTGTTTTCGATACCCGATTGGTTGGAGATGACAGTATCTACGGAGCGCCGTTTGCAGGCGCAAATCAATGCCCTCAAGTCTTGGGCGCAAACCCCTGATCGTTCGGCACGAACGCATAAAGCCCGGCACGCCGCCGAGAACCGTTACGAGAAGCTCGTGGACCCCGATGGCAAGCTTCCGGCTGCCGCCCGCGCGAAGATGGCCGAGGCTGCCCGTAAGGCCCATTTCCGGGGCATGGCGTTGAAGTCTGTGGAGTCTCGTCGCCGTCGTGCGATGGGCGGTGCGGCGTGACCATTGACGCGAACTACGCGGACCTGATCGCCGTCGAGGAAAAGAAAATCCGGGAGCGTAAGCGCACCGAAAACCTGACCGGTGAGCAGCGGAAGCTTTGGCGGTCGCTGGGAAACCGCAAGTGGAAAGGCGTCATGCCGAAGGCGCTGACCACTTCCTGGTCTCGCCACCAACACGCCTTCTGGGCCGAGCATGCCCAGAATGAGACGTTCCCCGCCTGGTTCCGTGTGATGGCGTTTGCCTTCGGCAGTGACAAGACGAATGGGCACATCAACGTGCCTGCCGGCGAGTTGACGAAATGGCTGGGCGTAGACAAGAGCGTGACCGGTAGGGCGATCAAGTTCGCCGTTGAGCACGGGCTGTTGGGTGAGGGGTCAAGCCCTCGCTGCCTCGTCCTGCCGGGGCGGGAGAAGATCGTCGGGACCAACGTGCTGGCGGAGTCTCCGATCTGGGGTGGCACGGACGGTAATCCGTTCGGGAAATGCCAGGTGTGCCACGTCTGAAAAGGGTTGCACGAATCGCAACTTTGCTGCGTAAACGTGCTGGTCAGGGGCCCGAAATCGGGATTCCTTTATTAATAGGGAGAAAAGGTCTCTTCCCTGGCTTGTAAACCGAACGAAGTGAGGCCTCAGCCACGCACATAGCGCCACCTTGAGGCGTCTTTTAAGCCCGGAGGGCGCTGGTGAGCGCGCTCGCAACCGAACGTCACCTCACGAGGTGATCTGCCCCTACCGCACTCCAAGCTGGACCCCACTTCCGCAAATGGGGAGGCACCTTCGCGGCATTCAAATTGACCTTGCCTAACGAAGTGCGACGGAAAACCATCTCGAAAAGACGAGAAACAGAACTTAAGGCGAGTGCTGACCAACTGTGGTCATGCCATGCGCGGAAGGGCACTTGTGATAGGAGAGAAAGTGCACAGCGTTCACGAGTACGAGCGCCTCGGTTATCGGATCATCCAGGACTGCCCGCACTACATGCTGGGCGTCGACCTGGACGTGTGGCGTTTGCCCCGCCGGGTTCCGTGTAAAGGCGGGGCCACGCGGCAGACGGCAGCGAAGCGGCTGAAGCCGAGCACAGACGGGCGCGTGTCGCTGCTGTGCCATGACCAGAAGATGCGGCGCTATCACGTCCGCAATGACCTGTTCCCGGCCGTATTCCCCGAGCTTGCACACCCCCGCCCGCAGGTGGAATGCCGCCGTGGCCACCCACTGATGGAGTTCGACCACGAAGTCTTGCTGAAGTGGATGTCACCCAAGCCAAACATTGCCCGCTGGGGCACGGGCAACCGGATTTGCCTCGCCTGCTCTGACCTCCCCGAGGCGTTCGACACGCACACCTATTCAGTGGCCTATGGCACGGGAGGAGTGCCGTATTACAGCGACCTTTCGGCCGCACCGAAACTATGGGACGACCCCCGCCAACTCGAAGAACTGGAATGGGCGGCGCAGGGTTTTATCATCACGAATTCCCCATGGTAAAGCTGCAGGTTAATTAGCTTTCCGATTTTACACTAGTGGTAGAACAGATTATGACTACCAGTATTGAAACAAACGGAACCGATGTAATCATCGCCGGCCGGCTCCGCCTTCCTATTGATGAGGCTGCGGAGTTGGCGGATGCCCTGGCGCGATTAACTCGGGCGCGATTAACTCCGGCCACCACGCCAGCCAAAGCCCGGCTAATGAG
Source organism: Mycobacterium sp. 1165178.9 (assembly GCF_001673555.1). GTDB lineage: Bacteria > Actinomycetota > Actinomycetes > Mycobacteriales > Mycobacteriaceae > Mycobacterium. The sequence continues at coordinate 2,553 of NZ_LZMB01000328.1, forward strand.
ATACGGGCCGAAAATGAAAGTTGAATATGAGTAAGACGATCCACAGCACCCACTACAAGACTGTCGTGGCCAAAGAGTTCGAGATCCTAGTGGACACCGATGAGGATCGCGGGCCGGTAATCGGGTTGAAGGTGAACCCCCACAATGGCAGGTCGTTCATTATGCCGATTACGTTTCCAGCCGCTAAGGCGGTCGCGATGGATATTCTGAAAACGCTGCTGTTCGCGGCTCCAGAACTGTTCTAAATGGCTCCAGAATCGCCGCAGACAGACGAATGATCACGAGGGCG
>NZ_LZMB01000329.1 GCF_001673555.1 Mycobacterium sp. 1165178.9
CGTGGTCGCAGGCCGCGACGGTGTGGCGTGGGCTGGGTGAGCTGTTGTCGACCGCGCCTGACGTGGTGACCGTGCAAAGCGGAGTGATGTCCGGTCCGGACGGCAATCCGGCGGTTTATCTTCAGCCGGCCTGCAGCGGTGATCTTGGTTGCGGCCTAGCGGCGGCCGATCTGCTGGCAACGCTTGGAACGCCGCTGACCACACAAGTCGCGCCCGTGGCCTACGGCGAAGTGCTAGGGCTGTTCGACGCGGCGTCTGTCCGTGGGCTGTGCTGGGAGATTCGCACCCGCACGGTCGCGGGATACACGCCCGAGGTCATCGATGCGCTGGTCGAGGGCGCGCGGACACTGACCTCGCCGCGCAGCCTCATCTCCATCCACCACTTTCACGGCGCATCGACTCGCGTCGCCCCGGACCAGACCGCGTTTGCGAACCGCCGCCCACACTTCATGGTCGAAATCGTCGCCTGCTGGGAGGCCGGGGACGGCGCCGCGCACCGCGCCTGGGCAGCGGCGGTGTCGGCAGCTCTTGCGCCGCACGCGCTTCCCGGCGGATACGCCAGTCTGCTCGGGCCCGACGACCACGATCAGATCGCGAATGCCCACGGCGACAACATCACACGACTCATCGCCGCCAAAAAGCATTACGACCCCGATGCGGTGTTCACTGCCATCCCACTTCCCCGCGTCAGTTAGAAGGAGAGATCGAATGTCGTACATCATCGATAGTCACCACATCACCATGTCGGTGAACGGCGCCCAAGAAGATGTTGACTTCCATGTCAACGTGCTCGGGCTGCGCCTGATCAAGCGAACGGTGTTGTTCGACGGGATGATCCCGATTTACCACCTGTATTACAGCAACGCCGACGGCGACCCGAGCGCGGTGCTCACCACCTTCCCTTTCGGCCAGGCCCGGATCTACGGCCGACGTGGCACCAACCAGGCACGCGAGGTATTGCTCGCCGTTCCAGCGGGTTCACTGAACTACTGGTCCACCCGGTTGCACGAGCGGGCCGCGGACGTCCAGGACGCGACCGTGTTCGATCGACGCCGCGTGCTGTTCCGGCATCCCTGCGGCATCGAGTATCAGCTGGTCGAGGTCGACAACGACCCTCGCCGTGGTTACACCGGCAGCGGCGTGCCCGAGAAGTACGCCATCCACGGCATTTACGGCGTCGGTGTACACGTGACGGGGCCGGACACCGCCGTCGAGTTCGCCACCAATCACCTGGGTGCTCGCGAGGGCGTGACCGAAGGTGACCGCTTTGCATTGGACGCCGGCAAGTGCAACCTCGGCGGCGCGGTCGAGCTCGTGGTCAATCGTACGGATGAGCCGGGCACGTGGATCTACGGCGCTGGAACCATCCACCACTTCGCCTGGAACGCAGACACTCTCGAGAACCAGAATGAGCTGAAACTCGAGATCGAGGGTGCGGGCTATACCGATATGTCCGAATTCCGAGACCGCAAGTACTTCAAGTCGGTCTATGTCAGGTCACCCGGCGGTGTCCTCTTCGAACTGGCCGTGACACACAACGAGGGTGGCTGGGACTGCGACGAGTCGCCGCAGGAGCTGGGCAAGCGATTCCAGCTGCCGGAGCAATTCGAGGCGCGGCGCGAGGAGATCCTCGGCCGCCTCGAGCCGATCGGGCTTTGAGGATGCGTCGAAGCGAGGACGGCCGCGCGTCGACGGCGGCGCATTCAGCCTTCATCTATCGAGTGCTGACAACCCCACAGTGAGGAATTCACATGAACGCACCCACAATGCACGACGCCACAAAAGTTCTGGCTGACCCATCGGCATACGCCGACGACGAGCGGCTGCACACAGGGCTACGGCAGCTGCGGGCGACCAATCCGGTTGCATGGGTGGACCATCCGCCGTATCGGCCGTTCTGGGCGATCACCAAGCACGCTGACATCATGGCGATCGAGCGCGATAATGACCTCTTCATCAGCGCGCCCCGCACAATGCTCACACCCGCCGCTGTTGACGATCTCCGCAACGCAGAGCTAGACGCCGGGACCGGCATGCGCACCCTGGTCCAGATGGACGGCGCATACCACCGCAAGGTGCGCGCGATCTCCGCGAACTGGTTCCGGCCCACGGCCATGCGCAAGCTGAAGGCGCAGGTGGACCAGCTGGCCAAGCGCTGTGTCGACAAGATGCGCGAGCTCGGACCCGAGTGCGACTTCGTCACCGACGTCGCAGCCGACTTTCCGCTCTACGTCATCCTGTCCCTATTGGGGCTTTCCGAATCCGAGTTTCCTCGGATGCGCACGCTCACCCAGGAGCTGTTCGGCCGCGATGACGCCGAATACCAGCGAAGTCAAGGTCCCCAGGCTGTGCTCGCGGTGATGCAGGACTTCCTCGACTACTTCGCCACGCTGACCGCGTCACGCCGCCAAACGCCCACCGGCGACCTCGCCTCGGCCATCGCGAACGGGCACGTCGACGGCGAGCCGCTCTCGGACGTGGACACCGCGTCCTACTACGTGATCATCGCAAGCGCCGGCCATGACACCACCAAGGACGCCATCTCGGGCGGGCTGCGTGCGCTAATCGAAAACCCCAGTGAGCTAGCGCGATTGGAGCAGGATCTCACGTTGATGCCGAGGGCGATCGAGGAGATGATCCGGTGGACCACCCCGGTAAAGGAATTCATGCGCACCGCAACCGCCGATACCACGGTTCGTGGGGTCGACATCGCCGCAGGAGAGTCGGTGTATCTGGCATACGCGTCCGGCAACCGCGACGAGGAGGTCTTCGACGATCCGTTCCGCTTCGACATCTGCCGTGATCCCAATAAACACCTGGCCTTTGGGTACGGCGTGCACTTCTGCCTCGGCGCTGCATTAGCGCGGATGGAGATCAGCAGTCTCTACCGCGAACTGCTCCCCAGGCTGGAATCGATCGAGCTCGCCGGCGAGCCCGAATTGTGCGCGACGACACTTGTCGGTGGTCTTAAACACCTGCCGATCCGGTACTCACTGAGGTGATTTCGGCTCTTCAAATCCCTGACATCGAAAGGCATACCGTGATGCGATTTCCGGAGCATTACCCACCACAGCCGTCCCTGGTGAGCACCGTACGCCAAGCATGCGTTCACAGCCTTACCGCGATATTGCTGGTCTCTCTGAGCATCATTTTATGGGCGGCCACGTTCGGCGACCTTCCGATGTCTGTCAAGACTCCCCAACGTTGCGTGCAATACGACTTCGGGCCGACCGCCCCGGCCCAAGGATTCGATCGGTGAACAAAGCATGACCGTAGAGCGGAGCGCGAGAACGGGATTCGGCCCAAAGCGCAATCTATATGTGGTGCCGGACTATTCGCTGTTGACCGAATGGGATCCTCTTGTCCAAGACACTGCTCTCCGACAACTTGTCGTCCACAGCCTCATCACGGTCTTGCTGGTGGCAGCCGCCGTCGCGATGAGCTGGTAGCCCTACGACCGGATGAGTCCCGCATTTTTATCAAACCAGAACGAGGAGGTTAGATGAGTATCTCGGAGACAACGCCATTGGACCAACAGGCGGCTTCCGCGGCGAAAGCGATGCAGGGGCTCATACTGGGCGCGTGGGTAGCGCAGACCATTACTGCAGTGGCCGACCTGGGAGTGGCCGATGCGCTCGCCGACCGGCCGCTGCAACTCGATGAACTCGCCAGCAGAGTCGGAGCCGATTCCGACGCCCTGCACAGGGTTTTGCGAGCACTGATCTGCAAGGGCATATTCGCTCAAGGCGACGATGGTCGTTATCAGCTGACTCCGCGAGCAGACGTGCTGCGCTCGGACGCCCCGATATCTATGGCGGCCCTGGCGCGGCTCGTGGGCGCACCGCAAGAGCGCGAACATTGGAGCCTGCTCACCCAGACTATTAGAACCGGCACTTCGCCTGTCCAGGAGTTGCGTGGTAAGCGCTTCTTCGACTACCTGCGTGACGAACCCGAATACAGTGCGATTTTCAATGACGCGATGACGGGCTTGTCGGCGTACGTCGATGGACCGCTCGTAAAGGCCTACGACTTCACGCCATTCGCAACCATCGTCGATGTGGCAGGCGGTCACGGTCGCCTGCTCGCTGCCATCCTGGCCTCGGCACCGAACACGCAGGGTGTGCTGTTCGACCTTCCCGGCGTGGTGGCCGAAGCGGCGCCGCTGCTACGTAAATTGGATGTGGCGCAACGAGTTCGCCTGGTTGCAGGCTCTTTCTTCAGCGATGTCCCATCGGGAGCTGATGCCTATGTGCTCAAACACATCGTTCACGACTGGTCCGATGACGCGGCGCTGCGAATCCTGCAGAATGTGAGAAGGGCTGCGCCCACCGGTGCGGCTTTGCTGCTCGTCGAGACTGTAATCCCCCAAGATAACAGTGAATTCACCGGCAAGATCGCCGACATCGAGATGTTGCTGTTCAACGATGGACGTGAACGTACCGCGAAGGAGTACCAGCGACTCCTCGAAAAGGCCGGCTTCGAGATGACTCATATCTTCGATACCGAAACGGACTTCAGCGTGATCGAGGCCCGTGCCCGATGACTCTCGACGGCAACCAGACCCGGACGATACCGTGCATGCAAGGATCGACATATGTGCTGATTCCGGGCGGCTGGCATGGGGCCTGGTCGTGGTGGCCGGTTGCCAATCGGCTTCGCGTGGCGAGCCATCGGGCGATCTCCTTGACCCTGCCCGGTCTGGGCGACGGGGACGATCCGTCGGGTTACAAGCTCAGGGACGCGGTCGATTACATCGTCAGCGAGGTGTGCCGGCGCGAGCTCGACAACGTGATCCTCGTCGCGCACAGCTGGGGCGGCTACCCGGCGGCTGGCGCCGCTCACGTTCTCGGTGACCGGGTCACCAAGATCGTCTACTACAACGCATTCGTGCCGATTCGCGGCAGGTCCCTCATCGAGGAAACCTCACCGGACACCCGCGAGTTGATGCTGCGGTTGATCGACGGATCGGCTTTCGGTGCCATAGCACCGAGCCTGGAATACGTTGAGCAGCTGTTGATGCAAGGCGTTGCCCCAGAGCTGCAGCGGCTTGTGGCCGGTCTGATGACCCCGCAGCCCGGCGGCTACTTCCTTGGCGCTCTCGACATCGATGCAGCGAGTCTCGGTATTCCCACCGCCTACGTAACCGGCGACAGCGATCACGCGATGCCGCAACCGGGGACCGAATTCGCCGCCCGGCTCGGTGTAAAACCCGTCGTTGTTCCGGGGACACACGACGGAATGCTGACCCACCCCGACGAAGTCGCCAATGCGATCCTCGCGGTTTGTCGGGGCGGGAACGTCAATCGATCGGAAGTCACACGCGATGCCTGATCGGGGAGTAGTGATTATCGGTGCTGGCCCCGCTGGCATTTCTGCAGCGCTGAGCCTGAAGGACAACAGAATCCGGCCACTGCTCATCGACCGGGCCGATGCAGTGGCTGCGTCGTGGCGCGGCCGGTATCACCGACTCAGGCTCAACACCGGTCGGCCATTTTCCCACCTGCCGGGCAGGCCGTACCCGAAGGGCACTCCGGTCTTTCCGACTCGTGACCAAGTCGTGGCACACCTTGACCGGCATGCCCGCGAGGACGGCATCGACCTACGGCTGGGCACCACGGTCGAGCGGATCGACCGCCGTACGGTGGGATGGCGGTTGACAACGTCTAATGGCGACCTCGACGCCCGACACGTCGTGGTCGCCACGGGCTACCAGCACACGCCCTTGATCCCGAACTGGCCGGGCACTTTTAACGGTGAGCTATTGCATTCATCGAGTTATCGAGATCCGGCGCGCTACGCACACAAGCGCGTGTTGGTTGTCGGGTCGGGATCGTCGGGAATGGAAATCGCCCACGATCTTTCTACAGGTGCAGCCGCCAAAGTGTGGCTCTCAGTGCGAACTCCACCAAACATTCTGCCGCGCAAGGGGCCCGGCGGCCTGCCCAACGACGTGCTCTCCATTCCGTTGTTCCATCTACCCTCGCGGATATCGGACCCGATCGCTGCGGCCGCGCGCCGTCGGGCATTCGGCGATCTCAAAGAATTCGGTCTGCCCGTTCCCCAGGAGGGCCCCTTCGCCAGAGCCCACCGGCTACATGCCGCACCGACAGTCATCGACCGCGAGGTCATTGACGCTGTGCGCGACGGATCTATCGAAGTGCTCGGCGCCGTCAGCGCGCTCGAGGGTGCCAAAGCGGCACTGGCCGACGGTGCACGAATTCAACCCGATGTGATGATCTGTGCGACCGGGTACGGGCCGGGCCTGGACCCATTGGTCGGACACTTGAGGGTCCTCACACCTGAGGGCTTACCGGTCATGCTGGCGCCGTCACCTGCCGCCGATGGCCTGTACTTCCATGGGTTGCTGAGCCGCCCCGCGTTAATCGGCTACCTAGCCAAACAATCGCGAACGCTGGCCAAGCGCATTTCGCATGACTGCCACTCGATCGCTCAGGCGTAGGCCGTTCGGAACCTGTCCCGGTAGGCCTTCGGGCTGATGCCGAGGTGGCTGACGAATACCCGTCGCAGCGTCTCGATGCTGCCGAAGCCGGCCATGCCCGCGGTCTCGGTGACCGACCGGCCGGATTCCAGTGCGCCGCGGGCGAAATCGATCCGAACCAATTCGACGTAACGCGCCGGGCTCATCCCGAGCTCGGATTGAAACAGCCGGGTCAGTTGGCGCGTGCTCAAAGATGCCAGGGCCGCAAGCTTTTTCACGCTGTAGTCGGCGCCGGGGTTGGCCGCGATCGCATCGGTGACCTGGCGCAGGGGAGACTGCGGCGGAGGATTGGCCTCCAGCAACACCGAGAATTGCGATTGGCCACCCGCGCGTTTGAGGTAGACGACCAGCCACCTGGCCACGTCGCGGACCAACTCCGCGCCGTAGTCCATTTCGACCAACGCCAGGGCCAGGTCGATGCCCGACGAAATGCCGGCCGAGGTGAAGACGTCGCCGTCGCGCACGAAGATCGCGTCCGGCTCGACGGTCACATCCGGGAAGGCCCGGGCCAACAACCGGGTGTCGTGCCAGTGCGTGGTGGCGCGCCGGCCGCGCAGCACCCCGGCCTGGGCGAGGATGAACGACCCCGTGCAGATCGACGCCAGCCGACGCGTCCGGGTTGCCACCGATCGGACGGCCTCGACCAGGGCGGGGTCGATGGGTCGCCCCGGCAGGTCATCGCTGCCGGCGACCATGACGGTGTCGGCGGACTCGATCACTGAGATGCTGTCGGTCACGCCCAACCGCGCCCCGATCGAGCTGGT
>NZ_LZMB01000330.1 GCF_001673555.1 Mycobacterium sp. 1165178.9
GTGGTACTAGTGGCCACCGCGGTGGCGTTTCCCGGCGCGCCCAGGATGGTCTTTGCGCGGCTGGGGGCGTCCTTGCTGACTGCGGTGATCATGGGCTGGGCATGGTCACGTTGGGGCCGCCCAGAGTGGATCACCCGCCGGCTACCCGCTTCAGGCGTTCAGACCCAGTCACGTTGGGTGGCGTTCACGGAAGCGGCCCGCCACGACTTCCTGCAAGCCGCATCGTATTTGGTATTGGGTGCCGCCGCGGCCGCGATGCTTCACGTGCTGGTGCCGCGGTGGGTCTTCGAACATCTGGCGGCACACCTGATCCTTGGTGTGGTGGTGATGGCCGCCCTGGCGGTGGTCCTGGCACTGTGTTCGGAGGCCGACGCGTTCGTCGCCTCCAGCATGACCATGGTGCCGCTGCTCCCGCGGCTGGTGTTCCTGGTCGTGGGGCCGGCCGTCGATGTGAAACTGTTTGCGATGCAGGCGGGCATGTTCGGCCGCGCCTTCGCGGCCCGCTTTTCCCCCGCCACGTTGCTGGTTGCAACGGCGAGCGCGTGCGCTGTCGGACTTGTCCTTCTCGGTGGTCGGTAAGTGAACCGCGAAACAGAGAACATAGTTCTTTTGCTGGTAGGCATTAGCATCGCCGTGATCACCGTGTCGGGCGCGTTCACCCGCTACGTCAAGCCGGGACTACTGCCGTGGCTGGCCGCATCCGCGCTGCTGCTGATTGCGTTAGCGCTAGTAGCGATCATCGGCGATATCCGGCGCGGAGGACCGCGACCCAGTGATCACAGCGAGACAGACTCCCATCGCACAGGCGTGTGGCTGCTCGTCGTTCCTATCTTGGTCTTGATGGTCGTGGCGCCGCCGGCGCTGCGGCCCTCAGCCGCTGCCCCGTCTGTGCCGACCGGGTCGCACGTTGTTCTGAATCGGTTTCCCTTTGCTCCGCTACCGTCGGGCAATGCCCCTGAAGTGCCGCTCCCAGAAGTATTAAGGCGCGAGGTGCAGGACTCCACCGGCTCGTTGACTCATCGATCGATCACCGTGACCGGCTTCGTCCTTAACGAGGCCCAGGGCGTGGATCTTGGTCGCATCGTCATTTACTGTTGCGCCGCCGACGCCCAGCTGGCCCGAATCCATCTGCGTGGCCCGGCCGCCCAATACGCCGCCGGCCTGCCTGACAACACCTGGCTTCGGGCCGAGGGCCAAGTCATACCCCTCACCGGGCAACCGAATTACCGCATGATTCCGACGCTGGAAGCCACCAAGGTCACGCGCATCGATACCCCGGCCAACCCGTACGACTACCCCCGTTGATGTAGCCCAGTTCAGGTAACTCATCGGAATCCGTTTTGTGCGCGAGTTTCCCGGCCCTCGCCTGCGTTGCACTCCGCGCACAGCACGAGCAGATTCTCGTCATCGAGCATGCGATTGCGCCGGGCAGCACCAACAGTCCGGCTCTTTCGCCGTCATCGCTTATTCACCGTCTATGATCGCGAAGCTACGAGAATTACGCACAACCGTTGACGTCGTCCGGAACATCGAAAACCGTTCCTTCACAAGGATTGCGATAACAACCGAGGACCATTGAAATTTTCGGCTTTTAATCCGCAGGTCCTAGGTTCGAGTCCTAGTGGGGGCACTACAACGCACCGGCGTCGTTCCATGTCGGCTCATCGCCCGAGCACGGCGCTGCTGTAGGTGACGTCGGCGAAGGCCGCGGCGACGTCGTCGTCGGCGTAGACGAATCCATTGGCCGCGTGCAGCTCGGCAACAGTCGTGGACGTGGTCTGCCAGCCGCGCTGGCTCAGGTGGTCGACGATGTGGCTGCGCTGCCCGTGATAGACGAGATCGTTGAAGTCGATCTCGAACCCGAGTTCACTCATCCGGTCGTGATGCGCGCGCCAGCGTGGGTCGGCGAAAACGGCTGTGTCAGGGACGAATTCGAAGGCGAGACGGCTGCCGAGCGCACTCAGATCCGTGATGTTGTCGAACAGCGCGTCCTGGGCTTCGTCCGGCAGGTAGACCAGCAAGCCTTCGGCGCTCCAGGCCGAGGGGGCCTGCGCATCGAACCCGGCCGTCTGCAGGGCCGAGGCCCAATCGTCGCGCAGGTCGATGGCAACGGTGCGCCGCTCGGCGGTGGGCTCGGCTCCGAGGTCGCCCAGTGTCAGGGTCTTGAACTCGATCACCTCGGGCATGTCGACCTCGTAGACGACCGTCCCAGCCGGCCAAGCCAGCCGGTAGGCGCGCGAATCGAGGCCCGACGCGAGGATCACCACCTGGCCGATGCCGCTGCGGGTCGCGTCGAGAAAGAACTGATCGTAGAACCGGGTTCGGCAGGCCATCCCCCGCGCCATTCGCTGCGGATCGAACTCCGTGTTCTCGCCCGCCGCGATTTCGCCGTTCACCAGCCTGACGTATACGTCGATCCCGACCGCGCGCACCAACGGAGCGGCAAACGGGTCGTCGATCAGCTTCGCCTCGGACGACAGTGCCCGCTGGGCAGCCACCATGGTCGCCGTCGCCCCGACACTCGTGGCGAGATCCCAGCGATCACGTTCGGTGCGCGCCATGGTGCCCCCTAAAACCGGGTCCGAAAAACATAGATAACCTAGTTAGTATCACAAGGTCGCATCCCGGTGCCCGGGACTACTCTCCGGGTTATCTGCTGCCCGTTCCACGCCGGAGGACCCCGATGACCGATTTCGCACAGCGGACGATCGATCTGGCTCGCCGCAACGTGACCGAGGGCGGCCGCCCGTTCGCGACGGTGATCGTCCAGGACGGCGGGGTGCTGGCTGAAAGCGCAAACAAGGTTGCCCAGACGAACGATCCCACCGCCCACGCCGAGATCCTGGCGATCCGCGAGGCCTGCATGAAGCTGGGCACCGAGCACCTCGTCGATGCCACCATCTATGTGCTGGCCCACCCGTGCCCGATGTGCCTGGGCTCGCTGTATTACTGCTCACCCAAGGAGGTCGTCTTCCTGACCACCCGGGACAGTTACGAGCGGTACTACCTGGATGACCGCAAGTACTTCGAGTTGTCCACCTTCTACGACGAATTCGCGAAGGAATGGGACCAGCGACGCCTGCCGATGCGCTACGACCCCAGAGATGGCGCTGTGGAGGTCTACCGGCTGTGGAACGAGCGCAACGGTGGCCGCCGGTTGACGGTCGTTCCGCCGGGCTGAACTGCGTCCTTGGCGGCAGAACCGCTTTTCGCTAGTATTTGCGTATGCATGCAGATAACAGCAAAGGCCGGCTGCCCGACGACCAGGCCAACCTGGTGGTCGAGGTGTTCCGGATGCTGGCCGATGCCACTCGCGTGCAGGTGCTCTGGACATTGACCGACCGCGAGATGGCGGTCAACGAACTCGCCGAGCACGTGGGCAAACCGGCGCCGTCGGTTTCCCAGCACCTCGCGAAGTTGCGGATGGCGCGGCTGGTTCGCACCCGCCGGGAGGGCACGACGATCTTTTACAGCCTGGAGAACGATCACGTCCGCCAGCTCGTCATCGACGCGGTTTTCAACGCCGAGCACGCCGGCCCGGGTGTGCCCGGTCACCACCGCGGCGACAGTGGGCTGAAGGCAGTCGGCCGGTCGTCTCGCCGACCGAACCGGCAGCGCAGCACGCTGAGCGAGCAATAGCCACAAGGTATTTCACAAAGGAGAGAACACCAGTGAGCGAACAGCACACCCACGACACGCCACACGCGCACGAACACGAGCACGGCGACGTGACGCATGCCCATCCGCACACGTCCCACGAGCACGACCATGTGGAGCACGAACACTCGCACTCTCACGAGGACGGGACCGAACATACCCATCAGCACGTGCATCAGGCGGGCCTGGAGGAGGTTCACGGTCACCACCACGCATAGCGCGAGCGGGGCTTCGGCGACTCAGGAGACCATCGGGCAGTAGTGCTTTGGGTCGCCGCGCTCGTCTTCGGGCGGCAGGTTGCGTGCCGGGGTCTGCGGCAGCGGTGCATCGACTGGGATTCGCCCGGAGGCGCGATCCAGGCCGGCGCGGGCCCGCGGATGCTTCCGGTACCTGGGCGGCACGAAGGCGAAGACCGTCCGCACCAGATTGCCAAAGCGCCGGTGCAGCCACTCGTCGCGGGGCGACCACTGATAGCCCAACCGTTCGCGGACGGCGGGGTGATACAGACCGACCGTCAGCCAGACGAAGAACGACGCGAACGACTTCGTCAGGGTCGCCCACAGCCAATCCGGAAGCCAGGGGGCGACGGGCGGTTTGTCATATCTGGTCAGATCGAGCACGGCTCGCGTGGCGAAGTTGTCCTCTAACACGTTGCGGCACATGTGGTCCCAGTAGTCCTGGAACTCCTCCCAGGTCTTAGGCACGGGCCGCATGCTCATGCCGTACATCCGATACCACTGGATGTGTTCATCGAACAATTGCCGTTTTTGCGCTTCGGTCAGACCACTGCCGAAGCGTTCGGCCACGTGGATCGTGCCGACGAAGAAGGTGCTGTGCGCCCAATAGAACACGTCGGGGTTCAGCGCGTGGTAGCGACGACCCTGGTCGTCGACGCCCTTGATGTCGATGTGGTAGTCGCGTACCTCAGCGGCGGTCATCGGGGCGCGGTCACCGTCGAAGACCACACCGCCGATCGGGTACAGCGACCGCATCACCCGCGGCAATGGCTCTCGAAGAAATGTCGAGTGTTGCTCGACGGCCGCGCCCAACTGCGGGTGCATGTTTTGCATGGATCCAGCAAACGGGCCCTGCAGTATGCCGCGCCAGTCGCCGAAGTACCTCCAGGTCAGCGAACCGGGACCGAGCGGAGTCGGAGGTGCCTCGTAGCCCATCGTCGACACCGGGCAGCCGTGAGCTACGTCGCCGGATGCGTCGCGCGCCTCTTCACCGCTGGTCGGTGGCCCCGATGCGGACGTATCTTGAGTCACTATTAGATCCCTGTGGGTATCGTAAAATTTTGACTACAACCGTTGTCAATCTAGAGCTTAGGAGCGATGTGCAGACGGGTCAACGACGGGGACGCTGGACCGGCGTCCCCTTGGAGAGTCGCCTCGCGCTCCGCCGTGACAACCTCATCAATGCCGGCGTGCAGTTACTCGGCAGTGCCGGCGGACCGGCCCTGACCGTGCGCGCGGTCTGCCGTGAGGCCGCGCTGACCGAACGCTACTTCTACGAAAGTTTCGCCGACCGTGACGAATTCGTGCGCGCGGTCTACGACGATGTCTGCACGCGAGCGATGAACGCCCTGACGTCGGCGACGACCCCGCGCGAGGCCGTCGAGCGGTTCGTCGAGCTGATGGTCGACGACCCGGTCCGTGGACGCGTGCTGTTGCTGGCACCGACGGTGGAGCCCGTTCTGACCCGCTCTGGCGCGGAGTGGATGCCCAATTTCATCGAGCTGCTGCAGCGCAAGCTGTCCCGGATCGGCGACGCCGTACTGCAGAAGATGATCGCCACCAGCCTGATCGGCGGGTTGTCGGGGCTATTCACCGCCTACCTGCACGGACAGCTGGGCGCGACTCGCCAACAGTTCATCGATTACTGCATCAACATGCTGTACATCACCGCCGCGCCGTACGTCCCGGCGGGCGAGCTCGGCAAGTCGCAGTAACGTGCGTTTTCGATCGCGCGCCATCGGCAAGCCGTACAGGTAGGCAACCTGCCACGCTCGACAACCGGCATAAAACCGTTATCTGACGCGCCGACGAGGAACTTGATGCTACTCAAGTACACAGATATATTGACTGCTACCCATCGACACAGATAACTGGAGGCCGTATGTCAGCCGGGCTGACCGACTTACAGCTGCTGCACGAACTCGAGCCGTTCGTCGAGAGGTACCTGAATCGGCACGAGAGCATGCACAAGAATTGGAACCCGCACGACTACATCCCGTGGTCGGATGGCAAGAACTACTACGCGCTGGGCGGACAGGCCTGGGAGCCGGGTCAGTCACAGCTGTCTGACGTCGCCCAGGTGGCGATGGTGCAGAACCTGATGACCGAGGACAACCTGCCGTCGTATCACCGCGAGATCGCTATGAACTTCGGCATGGATGGCGCGTGGGGACAGTGGGTCAACCGCTGGACCGCCGAGGAGAACCGGCATGGCATCGCGCTGCGCGATTACCTGGTGGTGACCCGCGCGGTCGACCCGGTCGAGCTGGAGAAGCTGCGCATCGAGGTGGTGAACCGGGGCTTCAGTCCTGGCCAGAATCAGCAGATTCGAGCCGACCTCTTCGCCGAGAGCCTGTTCGACTCGGTCATCTATGTCACGTTCCAGGAGCTGGCCACCCGGATCTCGCACCGCAACACCGGTAAGGCCTGCAATGAGACGATCGCCGACCAGTTGCTGGCCAAGATCTCGGCCGACGAGAACCTGCACATGATCTTCTACCGCGACGTCAGCGAGGCCGGGTTCGCGGCCGCGCCCAACCAGGCGATGAAGTCGCTGCACAAGGTGCTGCGCAATTTCCAGATGCCGGGCTACCAGGTGCCCGAGTTCCGCCGCAAGGCCGTCGTCATCGCCGTGGGCGGCGTGTACGACCCGCGCATCCACCTCGACGACGTGGTCATGCCGGTGCTGAAGAAATGGCGCATCTTCGAGCGCGAGGACTTCACCGGTGAGGCGGCCGCCATGCGCGACGATCTCGCGCTGCTGATCAAGGAACTCGAGCAAACCTGCGAGAAGTTCGAGATCTCGAAGCAGCGTCAGCTCGACCGGGAAGCCCGCACCGGCAAGAAGACCACCGCGTTCGAGCTGCATCAAACCGCCGGCACGCTGACCATGAGCCGGCGGTAACCAAGCGGTGCGCATCGGTTCCATCGCGCTCGCCAGCCCGGTGGTCCTGGCACCGATGGCGGGCGTGACAAACGTCGCATTCCGGACGCTGTGCCGTGAACTGGAGCAAGCCAAGGTCGGCACCGTCAGCGGGCTCTACGTCTGCGAGATGGTAACGGCGCGTGCGCTTGTCGAGCGTCATCCAGCCACCCTGCACATGACCACGTTCGCCCCGGACGAGTCGCCGCGTTCGCTGCAGCTCTACACCGTCGACCCAGCGACCACCTACGCGGCCGCCAAGATGATCGCCGACGAGGGCCTGGCCGATCACATCGACATGAATTTCGGCTGCCCGGTGCCCAAGGTGACCAAGCGCGGCGGCGGATCGGCGCTGCCGTACAAACGGCGACTCTTCGGTCAGATCGTCGCCGCGGCGGTGCGCGGCACCGAGGGCACCCAGATACCGGTCACCGTCAAGTTCCGCATCGGCATCGACGACGAGCACCACACACATCTCGATGCCGGCCGTATCGCCGAAGCCGAAGGTGCCGCCGCCGTCGCGCTGCATGCCCGTACGGCCGCGCAGCGCTACTCCGGCACCGCCGACTGGGAAGCGATCGCCCGGCTCAAACAGCAGGTGCGGACCATCCCGGTGCTCGGCAACGGCGACATCTATGACGCCAGTGACGCGCTGACCATGATGGCCACCACCGGATGCGACGGCGTCGTCATCGGCCGCGGCTGCCTGGGCCGGCCCTGGCTGTTCGCCGAGCTGTCGGCCGCCTTCACCGGCAGCCCGCCGCCCACGCCCCCGACGCTGGGCGAGGTCGCCGACATCGTCCGACGGCACGGGCAGCTGCTGGCCGCGCACTTCGGTGAGGACAAGGGCATGCGGGACATCCGCAAGCACATCGGCTGGTACCTGCACGGTTTTCCGGCCGGCTCCGAGTTACGCCGGGCGCTGGCGATGGTCAAGACGCTTGAGGAACTGGACTACCTGCTCGACCGGCTGG
>NZ_LZMB01000331.1 GCF_001673555.1 Mycobacterium sp. 1165178.9
CGCGGGCCAGTGGTACGCGCCGTCCAGCGGCAGGGCGTGCTGATCAATCCACGCGGTGTTCGGAATGCGATCGCACACGCCCGGGCAAGTCTCCGGCTCGGCGTGTACAGGGATGACGACGACCAGGGCAACCGCAACACTGCCGGCGACCAGCATCATGGCCAAAATCACGCGCGTCGGCAGCTTGTCCATCAAGGCACAATCGTAGATATGCAACTGACGCATTTCGGCCATTCGTGCCTACTTGCCGAGTTTGACCGCACCCGCGTGCTCTTTGACCCCGGTAGCTTCGCGCATGGTTTCGAGGGAATCACCGGCTTGACCGCCATCTTGATCACCCATCAGCACCCCGACCATGTCGACGTCAAACGGCTGCCGGCCTTGCTCGAGGGTAACCCGGATGCGGCGCTGTACGCCGACCCGCAGACCACCGCGCAGCTGGGTGCGCCCTGCCGCGAGGTCCATGTCGGCGACGAGCTGCAGATCGGCGAACTGACCGTTCGCGCCGTCGGCGGCAAACACGCGGTGATTCACCCGGAAATCCCTGTGATAGAGAACATTTCGTTTCTTGTGGGCGATGCCGACCACCGTGCCCGGTTGATGCATCCCGGTGACGCGCTCTTTGTGCCGGACGAGCCGGTGGACGTCTTGGCGACGCCGGCGGCCGCGCCCTGGATGAAGGTATCCGAGGCGGTCGATTACCTGCGTGCGGTGGCCCCGCAGCGTGCCGTTCCCATTCACCAGGGGATCATCGCCCCGGATGCGCGGGGGATCTACTACGGACGACTCACCGAGATGACCAGCACCGACTTCCAGGTGTTGCCCGAAGAGGACGCCGTCACGTTCTGACGTGAACAGACGGGGTAGCTGGGCCCGTCGAGTGGGGCCCATGGGCGAGCGACGGCGGGTAAACATACCTATCCCCCACACTCGGCGCCGGTATGCCTCCGGCTACGTGAGGTCGTCGGCCGCGCCGCGCCCGGTGGCGCGGCCGGAGAAGATGCAGCCGCCCAAGAACGTTCCCTCCAGGGCGCGGTAGCCGTGCACGCCGCCGCCACCGAACCCGGCCACCTCGCCGGCGGCATACAGACCGGTCAGCGGCGTGCCGTCGGCCTTCAACACGCGTGAGGCGAGGTCGGTTTCGATGCCGCCCAACGTTTTTCTGGTCAGGATGTGCAGCTTGACCGCGATCATCGGTCCCGCCTTCGGATCGGTCAGCCGGTGCGGCGCCACCACCCGGCCCAGCCGATCGCCCAGATAGTTTCGGGCGGCATGGATCGCCGTGATCTGCCCGTCCTTGCTGAACTTGTTGGCCACCTCGCGGTCCCGGGCGGTGACTTCGGCCTCGACCGTGGCGTAGTCCAGCGGCTGCACGTCGGGCAGCTTGTTCATCGCGGTCACCAACTCGCGCAACGAGTTCGCGCTGACGAAGTCCACGCCCCGATCGACGAACGCCTGCACCGGGCCCGGCGGCCCTGAACGC
>NZ_LZMB01000332.1 GCF_001673555.1 Mycobacterium sp. 1165178.9
GTCTAGTTGCCGCAGTCAACGCCAGCCTGGGTGCCGACCTTTCGGTGCGCACCTTGTTCGAGGCGCCCACAATCGGTGAATTGGCACCCCATATCGGTGGGGATGCGAGTCGGTTGGAGCCGTTGGTCGCGGCCGAGCGGCCCGACGTGGTGCCACTGTCCTTCGCCCAGAACCGGTTGTGGTTCATCGACCAGTTCCAGGGGCCGTCGCCGGTCTACAACATGACGATGGCGTTGCGGCTGACCGGGTGGCTGGATGCCGACGCGCTAGGTGCGGCGCTGGCCGATGTGGTGGCCCGTCATGAAAGCCTGCGGACGTTGTTCGTGTCGGTCGAGGGCATGCCCCGGCAGGTGCTGCTCCCCGCCGAGCAAGCAGACTTCGGGTGGGAGGTCGTCGATGCCGGCGGGTGGCCGGAAGGCCGACTGAGCGAGGCGATCCAAGCCGTGGCTCGTCACCCGTTCGACCTGGCGAACGAGATCCCGTTGCAGGCCCGGCTGTTCCGTATCAGCACTGAAGAACACGTGCTGGCGGCCGCGGTGCACCACATCGCCGCCGACGGTTGGTCGATCACCCCGCTAGTGCGTGACCTGGGTATGGCGTACGCCAGCCGGTGCGCTGGGCAGACTCCCGGATGGCCACCTTTGGCGGTGCAGTATGCCGACTACACGCTGTGGCAGCGGCGTCAGCTAGGCGACCTCGACGACGGCGCCAGCCCCATCGCCGCGCAGTTGGCCTTCTGGCAGGACGCGCTGGCGGGGATGCCGGAGCGCCTCGAGCTGCCCACCGATCGGCCCTACCCGATGGTGGCCGATCAGCGCGGTGCCCAGGTAAGCGTGCAGTGGCCGGCCGACTTGCAGCACCAGGTTCATCGGATGGCGCGCGAACACAGCGCCACCAGCTTCATGGTGGTCCAGGCGGCCTTTGCCGCGCTGCTATCCAAGATCAGCGGCAGCAACGATGTGGCGGTGGGCTTCCCGATCGCCGGGCGTCGCGACCCCGCGCTCGATGACCTGGTGGGCTTTTTCGTCAACACCTTGGTGCTGCGCGTCGATCTGGCCGGAAACCCCACGGTGGCCGAGCTGCTGGCGCAGGTGCGGCGGCGCAGTCTGGCCGCCTACGAGCACCAGGACGTGCCCTTCGAGCTGCTCGTCGAGCGGCTCAACCCGACCCGCAGCATGACCCACCACCCGTTGGTGCAGGTGCTGCTGGGTTGGCAGAACTTCGCCTGGCAGGACAGCAATGCCGCCGGGTTGACTCTGGGTGATCTGGAGGTCACGCCGGTGCCGGTGGACACCCAGACCGCCCGCATGGACCTCACCTTCTCGTTGGCCGAACGTTGGGACGACGATGGCGCGCCTGCCGGGATCGGCGGGGTAGTGGAATTCCGCACCGACGTGTTCGACGCGGCCAGCGTCGAGGCGCTCATCGAACGATTCCGGATGGTGTTAGCGGCGATGACCGCCGATCCGGCACGGTCGCTGTCGTCGGTGGATGTGGTCACCGAGGCTGAACACGCCCGGTTCGATCGGTGGGGCAACCGGGCGGTGCTGAGCCGCCCGGTTCGCAAAGCGTCGGTCCCGGCGGTGTTCGCCGAGCAAATGGGGCGCACGCCAAATGCGGTGGCGCTGGTGTGTGGTCAGCGGTCATGGACCTACCGGCAACTGGACGAGGCCGGTAACCGGTTGGCGCACTTGCTGATTGACCGCGGCGTGGGTCCGGGACAGTCGGTGGTCCTGCTATTTCCCCGGTCGGCCGAGGCGATCATCGCGATTTTGGCGGTGCTCAAAACCGGGGCCGCCTATCTGCCGATCGACCCGGTGCTGCCGAGCGCGCGCATCGAGTTCATGGTTGGCGACGCCGCCCCGATCGCCGCGATCACCACAGGTGGTTTGGCCGAGCGGCTGAACGGATTCGGCCTGACGGTCATCGATGTCGATGACCCCGCTGTCGACGCTCAGCCCTCCACCGCGCCGCCGGCGCCCCACCCCGATGAGACCGCCCACATCATCTACACCTCCGGGACTACTGGGGTGCCCAAGGGGGTGGCGGTCGCTCAGCACAACGTTGCCCAGCTGTTCGACGGACTGGACATCGGTGTGGATCTGGGGGCCCCGGGCCAGGTGTGGACGCAGTTCCACTCCTATGCCTTCGACTTCTCGGTCTGGGAGATCTGGGGTGCGCTCCTCAACGGTGGACGCCTGGTTGTGGTGCCCGACGCGGTGGCGCGCTCCGCGGAAGAATTCCACGCACTATTGGTCGACGAGCGGGTCAGCGTCCTTACCCAGACTCCGTCGGCGGTGGCGATGCTGTCACCGGAGGGTTTGCCGTCGACGTCGTTGGTCATCGGTGCCGAGCCCTGCCCGCCCGAGCTGGTGGATCGGTGGGCCCCCGGCCGCGTCATGGTCAACGTCTACGGACCGACCGAGACGACGATGTGGTTGTCGAAGAGCACGCCGTTGCGGGCGGGCTCGGGGGCCCCTCCGATTGGCTCGCCGGTGGCGGGAGCGGCGTTTTTCGTGCTGGACGCCTGGTTGCGTCCGGTGGCCGGCGGGGTGGTCGGCGAGCTGTACTTGGCGGGCCGCGGCGTCGGATTCGGGTATTGGCGCCGGGCCGATCTCACCGCGGCGCGCTTTGTGGCGTGTCCGTTCGGCGGCGTGGGAACACGCATGTACCGCACCGGTGATTTGGTGTGCTGGGGCGCCGATGGGCAGCTGCGGTATTTCGGGCGTGTCGACGAGCAGGTCAAGATCCGCGGGTATCGCATCGAACTCGGGGAGGTGCGCTCCGCACTGGCCGCGCTGGAGGGGGTGGAACAGGCGGCGGTGATCGCCCGCGAGGATCGCCCGGGTGACAAGCGCCTGGTGGGTTATGTGACCGGCAGCGCCGACCCGACCGCTGCGCGCAGCGTGCTGGGCGAGCGGCTGCCGCCCTACATGGTGCCGGCGGCGGTGGTGGTGCTCGAGGCGCTGCCGATAACCGCCAACGGCAAGCTCGACACCCGTGCCCTGCCGGCACCCGACTACACCGCGGGGGGATATCGCGCCCCCAGTGACGCGGTCGAAGAGATCCTGGCCGGCATCTACGCGCAGGTCCTCGGATTCGAGCGCGTCGGGGTCGACGACTCGTTCTTCGACCTGGGTGGTGACTCGCTGTCCGCGATGCGGGTCATCGCCGCGGTCAACGCCAGTCTGGACGCCGGCCTTCCGGTGCGTACCTTGTTCGAGGCGCCCACGATCGCCCAGCTGGCACCGCGGATCGTCGGGAATGCGGACAGGGTTGCGCCGTTGGTCGCGGGTGCGCGGGCGGCGGTGGTCCCGTTGTCCTTCGGCCAGAGTCGCCTGTGGTTCCTCGACCAGTTCCAAGGACCGTCACCGATGTACAACATCGCGGCGGCGTTGCGGCTGGACGGCGAGCTCGATGCCGCCGCACTGGGTGTGGCGCTGGCCGATGTGGTGGGCCGCCACGAAAGCCTGCGCACGCTGTTCCCGGCGGTCGAGGGCGTGCCGCAGCAGGTCGTCGTGCCCATCGAGCGGGCAGACTTCGGCTGGCAGGTCATTGATGCCAGCGGATGGCCGGACGGCCAACTGGTCGAGGCGATCGCCGCGGTGACACGTCACCGGTTCGATCTAGGCGCCCAAATCCCCATGCGCGCATGCCTTTTCAGGGTCGCCGGTGACGAACACGTCCTGGTGGCCGTCGTGCACCACATCGCCGCCGACGGCTGGTCGCTGACGCCGCTGGTGCGTGATCTGGGTGTGGCTTATGCCGGCCGGTGTGCGGGGCATGCCCCCGGGTGGGCGCCGTTGGCGGTGCAGTATGCCGATTACACGTTGTGGCAACGCGAGCAGCTCGGCGCCCTGGACGACAGCGGCAGCCGCATCGCCGCACAGCTGGCCTACTGGCAGGATGCGCTGGCCGGCATGCCTGAGCGCCTGGACCTGCCCACCGATCGGCCCTACCCGCCGGTGGCTGACCAGCGCGGCGCCAGTGTGGCGATCCAGTGGCCGGCGGAGCTGCAGCAGCGGCTGGAAAGTGTCGCTCGCGAGCACAACGCGACCAGTTTCATGGTGGTGCAGGCCGCCCTGGCGGTGCTGCTGTCCAAGATCAGCGCGAGCACCGATGTGGCCGTGGGCTTCCCGATCGCCGGGCGCCCCGATCCTGCCCTGGAAGAGCTGGTGGGCTTCTTCGTCAACACCTTGGTGCTTCGTGTCGATGTGACCGGTGACCCCAGCTTTGCCGACCTGCTGTCACAGATCCGGCGGCGCAGCCTAAGCGCCTACGAGCATCAAGACGTGCCCTTCGAGGTGCTGGTGGAGCGGCTCAACCCCACCCGGAGCATGACGCATCATCCACTGATCCAGGTGATGTTGGCCTGGCAGAACCTGCCCGGTGTCAGCGCTGACCCCGCCGCTGGGCTGGCCCTGGACAATCTGCGCGTGACGCCGCTGCCCGTCAACAGCCAGACCGCCCGGATGGATCTGGAGTTTTCGCTGGCCGAACGTTGGACCGAGGGCGGTGAGCCCGCCGGAATCGGCGGAGCGGTGGAGTTTCGGACCGATGTCTTCGATGCGGACAGCATCATTGCGTTGGTCGGGCGGTTTGAGCGCGTGTTGATGGCGATGACCGCCGACCCGACACTGCGGTTGTCGTCCGTGGATCTGCTCGACGAGCGCGAGCGCGCGTGGCTCGACGAGCGCGCCAACCGTGCGGTGTTGGCGCAGCCCGCGACCGGGTCGGTCTCGATTCCGGCGCTGTTCGAGTCGCAGGTGATGCGCGCCCCGGACGCGGTGGCGATCAGTTGCGGTGGGGTGACGTGGAGCTACCGCGCGCTCGATGCGGCCGCTAATCGGTTGGCGCACTTGCTGGTTGATCAGCGCGTGGGCCCCGGTGGGTACGTGGCGCTGCTGGTGGAGCGTTCGGCCGAGGCGGTCATGGCGATTCTGGCGGTGCTCAAGACCGGGGCGGCTTATCTGCCGATCGACCCGACGCTGCCGACAACGCGGATCGGATTCATGCTCGGCGATGCCGAGCCGGTGGCCGCCATCACCACCGCAGACCTGCGGTCAAGGCTGGACGGCCATCGTCTGCCGGTCATCGACCTCAACGATGCGGCTGCTGACGAACAACCCAGCACCCGGCTACCCGCGCCGGGGCCCGGGGATATCGCGTATCTGATTTACACCTCCGGCACCACCGGAGTGCCCAAGGGCGTCGCGGTCACCCACGGTGGCGTGACCGACCTGTTGGCGTCGTTGAACGCGGGCCTGCCGCCGACGGGGGTGTGGGCGCACAGTCACTCGTTGGCGTTCGACGTTTCGGTGTGGGAGATCTTCGGCGCGCTGTTGCGCGGTGGGCGACTGGTGGTGGTGCCCGAGTCGGTGGCGCGCGCACCGGAGGCGTGGCACGACGTGCTGGTCGGCGAGCGGGTAAGCGTGTTGACCGAGACACCATCGGCGGTGTCGGTGTTGTCGCCGCAGGGCTTGGAGTCGGTCGCCTTGGTGATGGCCGGCGAGGCTTGCCCGCCGGAGGTGGTGGAACGGTGGGCGCCCGGGCGGGTGATGGTGAACGCCTACGGGCCGACCGAGACCACGATGTGTGTGGCGATCAGCGCGCCGCTGACGCCCGGCTCCGGTGCCGTGCCGATCGGGTCGCCGGTCTCGGGAGCGGCTCTGTTCGTGCTGGACGGTTGGTTGCGTCCGGTGCCGCCGGGGGTGGTCGGGGAGCTGTTTGTGGCCGGTGCCGGGGTAGGGGCCGGCTACCTGGGCCGCTCGGGTTTGACGGCCTCGCGGTTTGTGGCGTGTCCATTCGGCGGCGTGGGAACACGCATGTACCGCACCGGCGATTTGGTGTGCTGGGGCGCCGACGGGCAGCTGCGGTATATGGGGCGTGCCGACGAGCAGGTCAAGATCCGCGGGTATCGCATCGAGGTCGGTGAAGTTCAAGCTGCGCTGGCCGCACTCGACGGGGTGCAGCAGGCCGTCGTCATCGTTCGCGAGGACCGGCCGGGCAACAAGCGATTGGTGGGTTACGTCACCGGGACTGCCGAGCCGGTCCAGGCGCGCGCCGAGCTGGCCGAACGGCTGCCGGCCTACATGGTGCCGACGGTGCTCATCGCTCTGGAGGCGCTGCCGCTGACACCCAACGGCAAGCTCGACACCCGCGCCCTGCCGGCTCCGGAGTACACCCCGGGTGAGTATCGCGCTCCGGAAAGCCCCACCCAGGAGATCCTTGCCGGCATCTACGCCCACGTCCTCGAACTCGAGGACGTCAGCATCGATGACTCCTTTTTCGACCTGGGCGGAGATTCGCTGTCCGCGATGCGGGTCATCGCCGCTATCAACGCCAGCCTGGATGCCGGGCTCGGGGTGCGCGTCTTGTTTGAAGCGCCCACCGTGGCCCAGTTGTCGGCCCGTATCGGGACTGACGCGGGCGGACTGGAACCGCTGGTTGCGCGCGAGCGGCCCGCGGTGCTGCCGTTGTCGTTCGCCCAGAACCGGATGTGGTTCCTGGATCAGCTCCAGGGCCCGTCACCGATCTACAACATGGCAGCGGCGTTACGGCTAAGCGGGCGGTTGGACCCCGAGGTCTTGGGTGCGGCGCTGGTCGATGTCGTCCGTCGCCACGAGAGCCTGCGCACGCTTTTCCCGGCGCCGGAGGGCGTTCCGCAACAGCTGGTAATGGCGCCCGAGCGGGCCGAATTCGGATGGCAGGTCATCGACGCGAGCTCCTGGCCGGCCGGCCGGCTGGAAGAGGCCGTCAGCGAGACAGCGCTACAGCCGTTCGATTTGGCCAATGACATTCCCTTCCGGGCGCGGTTGTTCAGGGTCGCCCCCGATGAGCATCTGATGGTGATCGTGGTGCACCACATCGCCGCCGATGGTTGGTCGATGACCCCACTGACGCGCGACCTGGGTATGGCCTACGCCAGCCGATGTGCGGGGCAGGCCCCGGGCTGGGCGCCGCTGGCGGCCCAGTACGTGGACTACACGCTGTGGCAGCGAGCCCAATTCGGCGACCTCGAGGACAGCAGCAGCCGTATCGCGGCGCAGTTGGCCTATTGGGAGGATGCGCTGGCCGGGATGCCCGAGCGCCTGCAGCTGCCTACCGATCGGCCGTATCCGCTGGTCGCTGATCAGCGCGGGGGCAGCGTGATCGTGGAGTGGCCCGTCGAACTGCAGCAACGCGTGCGTCAGGTGGCCGGGGAGCACAACACGACCAGCTTCATGGTGGTTCAGGCCGCGCTTGCGGTGTTGCTCTCCAAAATCAGCGCCAGCCCCGACGTGGCGGTGGGATTCGCGGCCGCCGGTCGTACCGATCCCGCCCTGGACGACTTGGTTGGCTTTTTCATCAACACCTTGATCCTGCGGGTGCAGCTCAGCGGGGATCCCACCGCCGCGGAGATATTGGCCCAGGTTCGGGCACGCAGCTTGGAGGCGTTCGAGAACCAGCACGTGCCTTTTGAAGCGTTGGTGGAGCGGCTCAACCCGACCCGAAACCTGAGCCATCATCCGTTGGTCCAGGTGGTGTTGGCCTGGCAGAACCTGCCGGGCTACGAGAATGCCGCCGACGGTCTGGTCCTGGGCGATCTGCAGGTGACGCCGTTGCCGGTGGACACCCAGGCCGCCCGCATGGACCTGACCTTCTCGCTGGCCGAGCGCTTCGGCGAGGACGGAGCGCCCGCCGGGATCGGCGGGGCGGTGGAATTCCGCACAGACGTCTTCGACGCGGACACCATCGAAGCGTTAGTGCGCCGGCTGGAGCGGGTGCTCGCGGCGATCACCGACGAGCCCACCTGGCCGTTGTCATCGATCGATCTGCTCGATGACTCGGAGCGCGGCTGGCTGGACGAGATCGGTAACCGGGCCGCGCTGACCAAGCCGGGGACCGCGCCGGTGTCGATGGCGGCGGCGGTTGCCGCGCAGGTGGCCCGCACACCGAATGCCGTTGCGCTGGTATCCGACAGCCTGTCACTGACCTACCGCGAGCTCGACGAGGCCGCAAATCGTTTGGCGCACTTGTTGGTTCGCCATGGCGCGCGCCCCGGTGAGTGCGTGACGCTGCTGTTCTCCCGTTCCGCCGAGGCGATCGTGGCGATGTTGGCCGTGCTCAAGACGGGGGCGGCGTATCTGCCGATCGATCCCGGAGCGCCGGCGGCGCGGATCGAATTCACACTCGCCGACGCCGCACCGATCGCCGCGGTCACCACCGCCGATCGGCTTGGCCGGCTGGAGGGTCACGGCTTGGTGGTCATCGACGTTGACGACCCCGTTGTGGCTTCGCAGCCGAGCACCGGGCTGCCGACGCCTGACCCGGAAGATATCGCTTACCTCATCTACACCTCGGGCACCACCGGTGTCCCCAAGGGAGTCGCGGTCACCCAGGCCAGCATGGCCCAGATGATGGCGTCCCTGGCTGCCTACACCCCGGCGGAGCAGGCTTTCGCGCAGTGCCATTCCTATGCCTTCGATTTCTCGCTGTGGGAGATCTGGGTTCCTTTGCTCGGTGGTGGGCGAGTAGTGATCGTGCCCGAGTCGGTGGCCGGCTCGCCGGAAGATCTCCACGCCCTGCTGGTTGCTGAACAGGTCCGCGTACTTTTCCAGACCCCGTCGGCGGTGGCCATGCTGTCACCGGATCGTTTGGAGTCGACGGCGCTGGTGGTGGCTGGCGAGGCTTGTCCGGCCGAGGTGGTGGATCGGTGGGCGGCGCCCGGGCGGGTGATGCTCAACGGCTACGGCCCCACCGAAACGACGATGTGCGCGTCGGTCAGCCCGCCGTTGACTGCGGGGTCGGGTGCGCCGTCGATCGGGTCGCCGGTGCCGGGGGCGGCGTTGTTCGTGCTCGACGGGTG
>NZ_LZMB01000333.1 GCF_001673555.1 Mycobacterium sp. 1165178.9
CGTGCTTGGCTTCCGTGATAGCGATGTCCGCCATCCGGTCGAGTATGCGGTTCAACGAGATTCGCCCCTCCGCACGGCCCATCGGACGCCCGGCGCTACACCTACGACCCGACCTGGCAGATGCGGGGACTGTCTGAGTTGCACCTCGAATTCACCCCGATTTCGTGAGTCCGCACGAAGTCGGAGCGTGGGATCCAGGCTTTACCGAACGCCTGGTCACCGCGGCAGAACCGCTGGCACGGCGCTGGTTTCGCTTCGAGGTTCGTGGGCTGGAATCGTTGCCGCCCAGTGGGGGAGCCCTGATCGTGGGCAACCATTCGGGCGGCATGCTCACGCCCGACGTGCTGATCTTCGCCGCCGCCTTCTACCGCAAGTTCGGCTATCAGCGCCCGCTGTACACGCTCGGCCATGACGGGATGTTCGTCGGTCCGATGTCGGAATGGTTGACCCGCCTCGGCGTCATTCGTGCCACCTCGAATAACACCGCGCGGGCGCTGCGGTCCGGCGGTGTGGTGCTGGTGTTCCCGGGCGGGATTTATGACGCCTATCGGCCGACGTTGGCGGAGAACGTCATCGACTTCAACGGCCGCACGGGATACGTCAGGTCAGCGATCGAGGCACAGGTGCCGATCGTGCCGGCGGTCTCCATCGGTGGGCAGGAAAGCCAGCTGTTTCTTACGCGCGGCACGTGGCTGGCGAAGCGCCTGGGTCTGTCGCGGTGGCGGTCCGACATTCTTCCCATCACCGTGGGCTTCCCATTCGGGCTCAGCATGATCATGCCGCCCAACCTGCCGCTGCCGACCAAGATCGTCACCGAGGTGCTGAAACCGATCGACCTTGCCGCCCAATTCGGCGACACACCAGACGTCACCGACGTCGACGCGCAGGTCCGTTCCGTGATGCAGACCGCCCTCGACGGCCTGGCCCGCAAGCGGCGCTTTCCCGTGCTGGGATAACGCCCTGCGAGCTCAGGGTTTGAGCGTGACCGGGGGCATCGCGCTGTCGACCATCGCCGGCTCTCCGGAAAGCCCTGCGGCGGTGCTGATCTCGGAAAATGCGTGGACCACGGCTGCGGTGACTTCGTGTGGATCCTCGACGGTTTGGTCGTCGGCAATGACGGAGATGTTGAGTTGATCCACGTAACTCCACACCGTGACGTTCAAGCCGCATGCGGCGATCAGCGGACCGGCCGAGTAAATTTCGCTGACCGGAGCGCCCGCCAGACGGCCACGGGTGCGCGGCCCCGCCACGTTGGAAACCGGGAGGTTGAACAATCTGTTCTTCGCGTCGCGTCGGGCTAGCCACTTGAAGGCGGCTGGAGCGGCGGTCGACGGTAGATAACTGATCAACTTGCCATACAGCTCGGGACCGAACAGCTCATTGTTTTCCTTGGCGATCGTGGTGGCCACCGACGTCAGCCGCACCCGCTCCAGCGGATCGCCGATGTGCGTGGGCAGCGACACCGCCATCCCGCCGAGTTCGTTGCCGCTGATCCGGTGCGCCGACCGGTCCGTGCTCGCCGGAACGGAAGCGACGATGGGCGCATCGGCACGACCGTCATAACGCAGCAACAACTCTCGTAACGCGCCGGCCGTCATCGCCATC
Organism: Mycobacterium sp. 1165178.9; assembly: GCF_001673555.1. Classification (GTDB taxonomy): domain Bacteria; phylum Actinomycetota; class Actinomycetes; order Mycobacteriales; family Mycobacteriaceae; genus Mycobacterium. The sequence goes on from NZ_LZMB01000333.1 coordinate 1,606, forward strand.
ACCAGGTCGTTGATCGTGATCCCTAAGTGCTTGCTCACCTGTTTCACCTGCGGCAGCGAGAGGGTCGTGGTCGCAAACGTTCTCCCCGGCGAGACGACATGGTTCATGAATGTCGCCGGCGCGTGCAGCAGCCGGGCCAGATCGGGATGCTTGCCGCGTTCGCGGGCCCGCCGTCGCAATCGCAGCGCGCCAGAAAGCTCTTCGGTGACAACCCCGGGCAGCGCGGCGGCCTGCTGCACATGGTCACGCCCCGCGGCGCGAAGTAGCTCCGCCGTCGACGGCGGCGCGCAGCCGGTGTCGTTGTCGCGTTCGTCCTGCACCGTGCCGTCGGCATCCATGATTCGGGTCAGCAGGTTCGCGGACGCGACGCCATCGGCCAACGCGTGGTGGATCTTGCCGATGATGGCCAGCCGGTGACCGGCCATGCCTTCGGCGATGTGGAACTCCCACAGCGGGCGGCTGCGATCCAGCGGCGTGCTGGCGATGTCTCCGATCACTGTGTCGAGTTCCCGTCGACCGCCGGCGGCGGGCACCTCGACTCGCCGCAGATGGTAGTCGAGGTCGACGTCGCAGTTCTGCAGCCACATCGGATGGTGGAGTCGCCACGGAATGTCAACAAGCTTGTAGCGCAACGGGTCTAGCAGATGCAGTCGGCGCAGCAGGGTGCGGCGAAAGACGTCGAAGGTGAAGTCGGCGTCGTCGACGATCGCGATCTTCAAGGTGTGCGTATGCAGGTTCGGCGTCTCGCTGTACAGCAGCATCGCATCCATGCCGTTGAGCCGCTTCACGGCAGTCCCATCTGTCCGAGGACCCGCGACGCTCCCAGCGGTACCGACTGCGGATGACGCGGTCTCCGCCACCATTATGGTGACATCCGCGTGTGATGGGCGAACAAACTTCTGGTTCGCCGCGAACCCCGTGGCTCCGCGGTGCGGGGGACCGAACACCCCGCGGCACCCCGGGCTTCACCCGCCCAACCCCTTGGTTGACAATCAACGGCAAGACTCCACTCTTTTCGAAGTCCACATGTCAAAGGAGACAAGACCATGGCTGAAGCCGTCATCGTCGAGGCAGTGCGTTCACCGATCGGCAAGCGCAACGGCGGGTTGTCCGGCGTACACGCGGCGGATCTGTCCGCACAGGTGCTCAACGGCCTGGTCGACAAGGCCGGCGTCGACCCGGGCCTGGTCGACGACGTCATCTGGGGTTGCGTCATGCAGGCCGGTGAACAGGCCCTCGACATCGGCCGCACCGCACTGCTCACGGCCGGCTGGCCCGAGACCGTCCCGGGTGTGACCGTCGACCGCCAGTGCGGCTCGAGCCAGCAGTCCATCCACTTCGCGGCCGCCGGCGTGATCGCCGGGCACTACGACGTCGTCGTCGCCGGTGGTGTCGAGTCGATGTCGCGGACCCCGATGGGCGCATCGCTGGCCAACGGCGGGCGCCCGTATCCGCAGGCCTTCCTGGACCGCTATGAAGGGCAGATCCCCAACCAGGGCATCGGCGCCGAGATGATCGCCGAGCAGTGGGGCTTCGATCGCACCGCGCTCGACCAGTTCTCTCTCGACTCTCACGAAAAGGCCGCTGCCGCACAGGATGCCGGCGCCTTCGATGACCAGATCGTGGGCATCAAGGATCAGGATGGCAACGTGGTGCTCAAGGACGAGGGCATCCGCCGCGGCACGCCGATGGAGAAGATGGCTTCGCTGAAGCCGGCGTTCAAGGAAGACGGCGTGATTCACGCCGGCAACTCGTCGCAGATCTCCGACGGCTCGGCGGCGATCCTGTTCATGTCCGCCGAGAAGGCCAAAGAGCTGGGGCTCAAGCCGATCGCCAAGGTGCACACCGCGGCCCTGGCCGGTGCGGACCCGGTCATCATGCTGACGGCGCCCATCCCGGCGACCCAGAAGGTGCTCAAGCGTTCCGGCCTGTCCATCGACGACATCGGTGCCTACGAGGTCAACGAGGCGTTCGCGCCTGTTCCGCTGGCCTGGCTCAAGGACATCGGCGCCGACGAGGAGAAGCTCAACCCCAATGGCGGCGCCATCGCGTTGGGGCACCCGCTGGGCGGATCCGGTGCCCGGATCATGACCACCCTGCTGTACCACATGCGGGACAAGGGAATTCAGTACGGTTTGCAGACCATGTGCGAGGGCGGCGGCCAGGCCAACGCCACCATTGTGGAACTGTTGTGACGGAGGCGGCAGGGGCCCTAGCCGAGCGCCGGGGCAACGTGATGGTGATAACCATCAACCGCCCCGAAGCCCGCAACGCGGTGAACGCCGCCGTCAGCATCGGCCTCGGGGATGCGCTCGAAGAGGCGCAGCACGACCCCGAAGTGCGCGCGGTGGTGGTCACCGGCGCGGGGGACAAATCGTTCTGCGCCGGCGCCGATCTCAAGGCGATCGCCCGCCGGGAGAACATCTATCACCCCGATCATCCCGAGTGGGGCTTCGCCGGATACGTCCACCACTTCATCGACAAGCCCACCATCGCCGCGGTCAACGGCACCGCCTTCGGCGGTGGCACCGAGCTGGCGCTGGCCAGCGACCTGGTGGTGGCCGACGAGGGGGCGCAGTTCGGCCTCCCCGAGGTCAAGCGGGGATTGATCGCCGCCGCCGGCGGCGTATTTCGCATCGCCGAGCAACTGCCGCGCAAGGTGGCGATGCGGCTGCTGTTGACCGGCGAACCGCTCAGCGCGGCGGCCGCCTGCGAATGGGGCCTGATCAACGAGGTCGTCGCGCAAGGCTCGGTGCTGGACGCCGCGCTGGCGCTGGCCGCGCGGATCACCGTCAACGCGCCGCTGTCCGTGCAGGCCAGCAAGCGGGTCGCCTACGGCGTCGACGACGGCGTCGTGGTGGGTGACGAACCGGGATGGGAGCGCACCATGCGCGAGATGAAGGCGCTGCTCAGGTCCGAGGACGCCAAAGAGGGACCGCGCGCGTTCGCCGAGAAGCGGGAGCCGGTCTGGCAGGCGCGCTAGCCCGCCAGGATGTTGACGCCGCGGCCGAACACCGCAGGTAGCAGCGTGCAGGTCGGCACGACGGCGCGCCGCATGGCGCGCGGCGCGCTGGCCAGCACCAGCGCGCGGGTGAGCAGCCGGTAATCACGGGTGATCCGGCGCCACGCCTGCTCGTAGGACGTAGGCGTCTCGTTGACGATGGCGTCGACCGCCGCGGCGGCCTGCTTGAGCGCCAGGCTGATGCCCTCGCCGGTGAGCGCGTCCTCGTAGCCGGCCGCGTCCCCGACCAGCAGTATGCGCCCCGCGACCCGGCGGGAGACCACCTGGCGCAAGGGGCCGCAGCCGCGGGGGTGTCCCGTGCCGGCGCCGCGCAGCTGGCGGGCCAGCCGCGGGAACCAAGCCGGGTCGGGCCGGCCACGCGACAGGATCGCCACACCGACCAAATCGGGTTCGACCGGCGTCACGTACGCCTCACCCCAGCGCGACCAATACACCTCGACGAAATCCGACCAGGCCGGCACCCGGTAGTGCCACCGCACCCCGTAGCGGCGCCGCGTCCCGGCCGTCACCGCAATGCCCGCGGCGCGCCGCACCTGTGAATGCAGCCCGTCGGCCCCCACCAACCATTTCGCGCGCACACCGGCGGCCGAGACGCCGTGGGCGTCTTGCGCCACGCTCGTCACCCGCGTGCGGATCCAGTCCGTGTCCTGCTCTTTGGCCCGGGCGGCCAGCGCCGCATGCAATGTGGTGCGACGCACGCCGCGGCCCGGGCCGCCGCGAAAGCGTGCCTGGGCCCGCCGCCGCTCACTCACGTATGCGATCCCGTGAAACGGCATGCCGACGGGATCCACACCCAGCGAGGTCAGTTCGGCGAGCCCGCCGGGCATCAACCCCTCGCCACACGCCTTGTCGATGGGGCTGTCCCGCGGCTCGGCAACGATCACCGAAAGTCCGTGCCGGCGAGCGTGTAACGCCGTGGCCAGCCCTCCCGGGCCACCGCCGACGATCAGCAGGTCCGCATCGTAGTCGGTCACGTGTAACCCAACGCGGAGTTCTCCACCCGCAGCCGCACCCGCAGCAGCGCGGCGTTGGCCAGCGTGAAGACGGCGGCCGTCAGCCAGGCCGTATGCACCAACGGCAACGCCAAACCCTCAGCCACCACTGCAACGTAATTCGGATGGTGCAGCCACCGGTAGGGGCCCTGACGCACCAATGGTGACCGCGGCAGAACGATCACCCGGGTGTTCCACCGCCGGCCCAGCGTCGTGATGCACCACCAGCGCAATGCCTGGCTGGCCACTACCGCCGCCAACATCGGCCAGCCCAGCCATGCGATGAACGGCCGGTGCAGCGCCCACGGTTCGACGAGACAGCCCACCAGTAACCCGGTGTGAATCACCACCATGACCGGGTAGTGGGATCGGCCGAACTCCTTGGCGCCCTGGGTGAACGACCAGCGCGCGTTGCGGGTGGAGACCACCAGCTCCGCGACGCGTTCGAGTCCGACCGCCAGCACCAGCAGGTAATACATGGCTACAGTCTTTACCAGCCCGACCAGCCCGACCAGCCCGACCAGCCCGACCAGCCCGGCAGCACCAGCTCCGTCGCCGGCGGATCGCCCGCGACGGTCAGCGCGGGGACGACTTCAGTTTGGGTATAGGGGATGGGTGGAAACTTCATCGCAACGCCGGCAATCGACGGATCTGTTCGCGAAACGCCCGTCGTGCCGGCCAACCCTCCGCTTGCCTGCATGTCGGGGTGACGGCGACGCCGTGCCGCCGGTTCACATGCCCGCCGCAGTGCCGGGCCGCTAGGGTCGGGGTATGCGGGCTCTGGTCACCGGTGCCACCGGTTATGTGGGATCACGCCTGGTCACCGCGCTGCTGGACGATCAGCACCAGGTAGCGGCGGCGACGCGAAACCCGGGGCGCCTCAGGCGTTTCGGCTGGTTCAACGACGTGACGCCGGTGAGGTTGGACGCCGCCGACCCCGAAACGCTTGCCTCCGCGTTCGCCATTTGCGGTCCCGTTGACGTGGCGTATTACCTCGTGCACGCGATCGGGCAGCCCGGATTTCGCGACGCCGACAAGACCGCCGCGGCGAACTTCGCGGCGGCGGCTCGCGACGCCGGGGTGCAACGCATCGTCTACCTGGGCGGCTTCGTGCCCGCGGACGAAGACCTGTCCGAGCACTTGACCAGCCGGGCCGAGGTGGCCGAGGCGCTCACCATCCCGGACGGCCCGGAGCTGGTGTGGCTGGGGGCGGCGATCATCATCGGCGCCGGCTCGACGTCGTTCGAGATGATGCGCTACGTCGGCGACCGTTTTCCGCTGATCCCGATCCCGAGCTGGATGGACAACCCGATCGACCCGATATCGATCCGCGACGTCCTGCACTATCTGGTCGCCGCCGCCGATCGCGACCTGGTGCCCGCCGGGGCGTACGACATAGCCGGCCCGGACACCACGTCCTACCGGGACCTGCTCAAGGCGTACTCGCGCGTCTCCGGACGCTGGCACACCGGGCTGCCGGTCGGCAGGATCGACACCACGCTGGCGTCGCTGATTACCGGCGTCGCTCTGCCGGTGCCCCCAGGACTGGCGGGCGATCTCGTGGAATCGCTGGACCACCCGATGGTGGCTTCCGCCAGCGGGCTGCGTGATCGCGTTCCCGACCCGCCCGGCGGCCTGCTCGGCATCGACGAGTCCATTGCCCTGGCCCTGGCCGGTCAGTCCACGCACCGGCCGCGTCCCGTCAACGCGCTGGCCGATCCACATCACCTCGCCAACACCGATCCCGCCTGGGCCGGCGGCGATGCGCTGCGCATCCGCCGTCTCGCCCGGCGAGTTACCCCGTCCGTCGTGCGGCCGACCCTGGGGCTGGTGAACAGGGTTCCCGGTCCGGTGGCCGGAGCCGTGCGCACCGGCCTCGACATTCTGATCGCCCTGACCCCGAAGGTGCGTCCTGCATGACCCAGTCGACGACTCAGCAACAAACCGGCGTCTTCACGGAACTGCGCCGTGCGATCACCAATGTCGCTGTGCCCCACAATGAATCGCCGCGCGTGGTACGTCGCCGACGGGTCATGGTGGCCATCACGGTGGTCGTCGGGGCCGGTGTGCTCGGGTTCTCGCTGCGGCGCCATCCAGGGGATGCAAGCTTTTACTGGCTGACGCTGGTGCTGGCGGCGGTGTGGACCGCCGGAGCGCTGGTCTCCGGTCCGCTGCACCTCGGCGGAATCTGTTGGCGCGGCCGAAACCAGCGACCGGTCATCACCGGCACCGGGGTTGGCTTCCTGCTCGGTGCGGCTTTCGTGGTAGGCGGGCTGATCGTCCGGCAGATCACACCCGTGTCGGAGTTGATAACTCGGGTGCTGCTCTTCGCCCACCACGGGTGGTATCCGGTGATCGTGGCCATCACGCTGATCAACGGCGTCGCCGAGGAAGTCTTCTTTCGCGGCGCGCTCTATACCGCGCTGGGCCGATATCACCCCGTGGTGATCTCGACCGTCCTCTATACGTGCGCGACGCTGGCCAGCGGCAACCCGATGCTCGGCTTCGCCGCGATCATTTTGGGGACGGTGTGCGCGTTCGAGCGCCGGGCCACCGGCGGTGTCCTGGCGCCGATGCTCACCCATTTGGTGTGGGGGCTGATCATGGTTCTCGTGCTGCCCCCGATGTTCGGCGTCTGACCTCACCATCCGCGGCCGCGACGACGTCGCGGGCCAAAGCCCGCATCGCGGCGCTGCGGGCGGGCCGAGCGAAGAACCAGTACAACCGCCCCGGTATGCCCCTCGGCAGAAAGGTGGACCGCTGGGTGTAGCGGGCGCCACGACCATCTTGGCCGGTCACCGAAACCTCGAGCCACTCGCGTCCCGGGGCACGCTTGGTGGAGCGCAGCCGCAACATCGTGCCCGCCGTGCGTTCTTCGACCTTCCAGCCGGCCGCCGGCGAGTTCAGGACGCGCTCCGCCGCCGCCCAGACGTCCCCGGGTTCGGCGGCGGTCGCGGTGGTATGCACTGCGGTGTAGACGATCTCGCCCGCCCAGTCCGGGTCGGTGGGCAGCGCCTCGGCCGGTGCGGACAGCAAGGATGACCAGGTGGGTTCGGGGCGGCCACGCGCGGCCCGGGCGAGCGCGAGTTCGACGGCCGGCCGGTAGCCGGTCAGGCCGTCCGGCGGCGGTTTGATGATGCTGTCGATGTCGGAATTGCGCATCACGGCGTCGCATTCCAGCGATTCGACGAGCGGGCGCGCCAATCCGGGCGGGATCGGGGTCACCGTCCCCACCCAGAGGCTGGCGATCGCGGGGGTCAGAAACGGCAGCACGACGAGGTAGCGCTTGCCCAGGCCCGCCACGTCGGCGTACACCCGCATCATGTCGCCGTACTCCAACACGTCGGGTCCGCCGATGTCCCAGGTGCGCGACTCCGGGACCGGGGCCTTCGAAAGAGAAGCCGCCGCGGCCAAGTAGTACAGCACGTCGCGCACCGCGATCGGCTGGATCTTGTTGTGCACCCATTTCGGTGTGGTCATCAACGGCAACCGGTCGGTGAGGTGCCGGATCATCTCGAACGACGCCGACCCCGAGCCGATAACCACCCCGGCCTGCAACACCACCGTCTCGATGCCGGAACCGATCAGCGCATCCCCGACGGCCTTGCGTGACGCGAGATGCGGTGAGAGATCGCTGTTTTCGGGATGCAGGCCACTCAGGTACACCATCCGTCGCACCCCGGCACGCCGGGCGGCCGTCGCGACGTTGCGGGCGGCGCGGGTTTCCTCAGCGGCGAAATCCTTCGAGGTACCCATCGAGTGGACGAGGTAATAGACCACATCGATGCCGTCAAACGCGGCGATCAGCGACTCGACGTCGCCGAGGTCACCGCGCGCGACCTCGGCCTGTTGCCGCCACGGCACCTGCGCAAGCTTGTCGGGATTGCGCGCCAAGGCCCGAACCTGGTGGCCCTCGTCGAGTAGTCGGGGCACGAGGCGTCCGCCGATGTAGCCGGTCGCTCCGGTGACCAGGCACCGCACCTGTTCGGGCATCGATCCTCCGCCGTTCGTCAGTTGGTCTGACGAGGAGGATTACCGCATCGCAGCGGGATTAAGCGTTGCGGCCGATCACCGCAACACTTTCAGCGGTCGGTGAAATTGGCGGTGCGCCGTTGCTGGAAGGCGGTTGCGCCCTCGACGAAGTCGGCGGATTTCAGCAGCACGGACTGTCCGTCGAACTCACGCTGCAGGGCGGGGTCCAACTCGGTCAGCGTGGCGGCGTTGATCGCCAGCTTGGTTTTGGCGAAGGCCACCGCCGGGCCGCTCAACAACCGGGCGATCACCTTGTCCACCTCGGCATCGAAGTCGCCGGCCGGATAGACCGCAGTGATCAGGCCCCACGACAACGCCTCGGCGGCGGTCAGCCGCTCCGGAAGCAGCGCCATCTGCATGGCCCTGATCCGGCCGATCGCGGCCGCCACCAACGCCGACGCGCCGCCGTCGGGCATCAAGCCGATCTTGGTGAAGGCGAGCATGAAAAACGCGTTCTCCGAAGCCAATACGACGTCACACGCAAGGGCTATGGAGACGCCGACGCCCGCCGCGGGTCCCTGGACCACCGCGACCACCGGGTGCGGCAGCGCGGCGATCCCGCGCACCAGCCGGTTGATCTCGAGAATGATCTCGTCCGGCGGGACGCCGCCGCCGTCCGAGACGTCGTCGGCGCTGATGCCCGCACCGGAGCTGAAGCCCCGCCCGGCGCCGCCCAGCCGCACGACCTTGACCTCGGCGTCGGTGGCTGCGTACTCCATCGCGTCCGCGATTCCCGTGATCACCGGAACGGTCAGCGAATTCAGGCTGTCGGGTCGGTTGATGGTCACCGACAGCACGCCGTCGGACAGCGTGACGTCAAGGCCCGCGACGGGTGTCAGGGTGGCGATCGCCGATGTAGTCATCGGCTCACCATAAGTGACCGGCTTGCGCGGGCCTGCGGCACGGCTGCGAAGATGCAGAACGACCGGTTGTTTGGTTGCGAACGGTCAAGGGGCGTCAGAGCGGACGAAAGGTCGGTGGATCGTGGCTGGACCGTTGAACGGACTGCGTGTTGTCGAGTTGGCAGGCATCGGGCCCGGGCCGCACGCCGCGATGATCCTGGGGGACCTGGGCGCCGACGTCGTGCGCATCGATCGCCCCTCCTCGGGTCCCGGGGGAGTCGCCAAGGACGCCATGATGCGCAACCGGCGGGTAGTGACTGCCGACCTGAAGTCCGACGAAGGGCGCGGGCTGGTCCTCAAACTGATCTCCAAAGCCGACGTGCTGATCGAGGGCTATCGCCCGGGCGTCACCGAGCGGCTCGGCCTGGGCCCCGAGGACTGCGCCGAGGTCAACGACAGGCTGGTCTACGCCCGGATGACCGGCTGGGGCCAGACCGGCCCGCGCAGCCAGCAGGCGGGCCACGACATCAACTACATCTCGCTGAACGGCATCCTGCATTCCATCGGCCGGGCGAACGAGCGGCCCGTCCCGCCGCTGAACCTGGTCGGTGACTTCGGCGGCGGCTCGATGTTCCTGCTGCTCGGCATCCTGTCCGCCTTGTGGGAGCGGCAGACCTCCGGCAAGGGGCAGGTCGTCGACGCCGCGATGGTGGACGGCTCGAGCGTGCTGATCCAGATGATGTGGCAGATGCGTGCCGCCGGGATGTGGACCGACGCGCGCGGCACCAACCTCCTCGACGGCGGCGCCCCCTACTACGACACCTACGAATGCGCCGACGGCCGCTACGTCGCGGTCGGCGCCATCGAACCGCAGTTCTACGCCGCCATGCTGGCCGGACTCGGCCTGGACGGCGCCGACCTGCCCGGCCAGAACGACGTAGGCCGCTGGCCCGAACTGCGGGCCCTGCTGACCGAGAAGTTCGCGAGTCAGGACCGCGACCACTGGGCCAAGGTGTTCGCCGACTCCGACGCGTGCGTGACGCCCGTCCTGGCCTTCGGGGAGGTGCAGACCGAGCCGCACATCACCGAGCGCAGCACGTTCTATGAGGTCGACGGCGGACTGCAGCCGCTGCCGGCGCCGCGGTTCTCCCGCACCGTGCCGGAGACGCCGCGCCCCGCGGCGCCCGTGACCGACGCCGAAGCGGTCCTCAACGAATGGGTATAGTCCCAACCAACCAGTTGGCTGGACTCGAGCGAATCAGGAAGGACTCGGATGGAGATCAAAGACGCTGTTGCCGTCGTCACCGGGGGAGCGTCAGGCCTGGGCCTGGCCACCACCAAGCGGCTGCTCGACCGCGGCGCCCAGGTGGTGGTGATCGACCTGCGCGGCGAGGAAGCGGTCCGTGAGCTGGGCGATCGCGCACGTTTCGTCGAGGCCGACGTCACCGACGAGGCCGCCGTCGGCAAGGCGCTGGACGCCGCGGAGTCGATGGGCACGCTGCGGATCAACGTCAACTGCGCCGGCATCGGCAACGCCATCAAGACCCT
>NZ_LZMB01000334.1 GCF_001673555.1 Mycobacterium sp. 1165178.9
CTTGGGCTCGTTGCGAGCACCCTTCAGCTGGTAGAACTGGCCGTCGAAGTCGGTGGTCTCCTGGCTGAGCAGGCTGGTCAGCACCTCGCACGCTTCCTCGAAGCGGTCGAAGCGTTCCCTGATGCTGCCCAGTTCGATGCCGTAGGCGCCGGACTCCTCTTCGTTCCAGCCTGCGCCGATCCCCAGCTCGAGCCGCCCGTTCGAAATGATGTCCAGCGCGGCAACCATGTTGGCCAGCACCGCGGGGTGGCGGTAGTGGATCCCGGTCACCAGGGTCCCGACCCGCAGCCGCTTGGTGGCTTGGGCGAGCGCGGTCAGCGTCGTCCAGCCCTCCAGGCAGGGCCCGCTGCTGTCGGAGAAGATCGGATAGAAGTGGTCGAATGTCCAGCCGGACTCGTAGACCTCGATGTCATCGGCCGCTTGCCAGACGGAGAGCATCTGTGCCCAGGTGGTGTTCTGCGGAGAAGTCTTGAAAGCGAATCGCATACCCACGACGTTAGCCGGTGTTTATGAAGGGCAACTAAACTCAGGCGCGCGATGACTGCTGCATGTTGCTCCCCCGGAATAGACACCAAGATCACCCTGCTGGCGGCGGGCCTGATCTTCCTGCTCGCGCTGGGGCTGGGCGTGTGGAAATACCGCCAGATGATGACGTCGGAGACCCACCTCGCGCATCCCTACGTCGACATCGCGCACCGGGCCGCGCTGCTGTATTCGTTCGCAACGCTGCTGCTCGCCGTCTTCGTTCAGCTGAGCGCCTGGCCGGTGTGGGTGAACCTGACGGCCGCGGGCGTGGTCGTCTTCTTCTTCGTGGCGGCCATCCTGGCCTACATCTACCACGGAGCGCGGCGCGACACCGTCAACCAGTTCGAAAACGCCGACCGGAGCATCGCGGTGGCGATGGCGCTCCTTATCGCCGGGGAGATCGGCGGGTTCGGCGTGCTGCTCGCCGGATTCGTCGCCGGCCAGCTCGTGTGATGCTCCGTGGTCCAGCGGTGACCTGCGGTGCCCGGCCTCGCCGCGCTCGCCGTCACCGCGCGGGCACACTGGAGTGATGGATCCGGTAGCGGCGTTACGGCAGATCGCCTATTTCAAGGACCGGAGCCGGCACGATCCCAGACGCGTGATGGCCTATCGCAACGCGGCCGACATCATCGAAGCCCTCGACGACGCGACCCGAGAGCGTCACGGGCAGGCGAACAGCTGGCAGACGCTACCGGGGATTGGGCCCAAGACCGCCAAGGTCATCGACCAGGCGTGGTCCGGGGGCGAACCCGACCTTCTTGTCGAATTGCGTTCCAGCGCCGAGGATCTCGGCGGCGGCGACATTCGTGCGGCGTTGCGTGGAGACCTGCATCTGCATTCCAATTGGTCGGACGGGTCGGCGCCGATCGACGAGATGATGGCCAGCGCGGCGGCGCTGGGCCACGAGTACTGCGCGCTGACCGACCACTCGCCGCGGCTGACCATCGCCAACGGTTTATCGCCGGAGCGATTGCGCAAGCAACTCGACGTCATCGAGGGCTTGCGGGAGCAGTTCGCGCCGATGCGCATTCTCACCGGGATCGAGGTCGACATCCTCGAGGATGGCAGCCTGGACCAGGAGCCCGAGCTGCTCGAGCGTCTGGACGTCGTGGTGGCCAGCGTGCATTCCAAGTTGTCGATGGATGCCGCCGCGATGACCCGGCGCATGTTGCGCGCGGTGGCCAACCCGCACGCCGATGTGCTCGGTCATTGCACCGGCCGGCTGGTGTCCGGGAATCGTGGCATCCGGCCGGAATCCAAGTTCGACGCCGAGGCGGTGTTCACCGCGTGCCGCGACCACGGCACCGCCGTGGAGATCAACTCCCGGCCCGAGCGCCGCGATCCGCCGTCCCGGCTGCTGAACTTGGCGCTGGAGATCGGGTGCGTGTTCACCATCGACACCGACGCCCACGCGCCCGGCCAGCTGGACTTCCTCGGTTATGGCGCCCAGCGTGCGCTGGACGCGGGGGTGCCCGTCGACCGGATCGTCAACACCTGGCCCGCCGAGCGGCTGCTGGAGTGGACCGGCGCGAATTGAGGCGGCCGTTCAGACCTCCGCCGGTTCGGCGTGCTCGGGAACCGGTGCGTCGCTGCGGCCGGCGCCCTGCAGCAGATTGGCGACGCCGACGGTCGCGCAGGTCGCGGCCGGGATGAGCAACGCGTAACCCCCCAACTGAGCCCCGAACACGATCCCGGCCACGCCGCCGCCGAGGAACAACACGAGGGTCGTCGCCAGTATCGCCGTTTTCCAGTTCTTGATTCCGTGTAGGCGGCTGCGACCGAGGATCAGCCCGAGGTCGGTGACGGTTCCGGTGAAGTGCGTGGTGCGGATCGCCATTCCGCGAAAGCTCGATGTCATCCCGTTTTGCAAGCCGAGCGCCGCGGCCGCGAACAGCGCCTGCACCGCGGTCGCCTCGATGCCAAGGGCGTTGATCTGTGCTCTGACCACTGTCTCCGCGGCCCCGGCCGCGGCAAGCGCGAGCAAGCCTGCCTCGAGGAAGAGCACGGCGGCGTGGCGCGGGCCCGCAAGAGCATCGGTGGGTGCGAGGATCGCCCCGGCTATGGTCGCTCCCGTCAAGAAGCCCAGAAAGATTGCGCCGAGCACGTGGCCTTCGTACAGCCACGGGTTGGCTGTGTTCATGCCCAGCTGGGTGGTGATCCCGGTCAGATTACCGACGGGCACCGCCAAAATCAGCAGCGCCACGGCGTTGACGAAGCCCGCGGACAAGGCGAGTAACGCGCTGTAACCGAGTATTAGACCCTCGCGGGGCAGACCGGTGTCGCGGGATTGGTGCGGCGGCATCGGATTGAGTTGCTCACTTTCGAGGTCGGGTTTTCGCCAGCCTAACAATCGGGCTGTCGCACAAGCGGTGTCGCTAGGCTGATTCAAATCAACCTCAAATCATCGAAAAGGCTTGTGGCAGAGCGTAACTAGCGAGGCCACCGACGACACGTCAGTCGGGGAGGTGCGGGATCTCTATACCCGGATCGCGGCCGACCAAAACCGCGGGCGTCAGGGCGGACTTGCCGTACCGATCCCGCACGCGGTCGATCGCCGCGTCGATGGCGAGTCGGTTGTGGTCGTCATCGAAGGGCAGCGTCAGCTGTTGGGCACCGCTGCGGTCGATCCCCGACACCGCGAAGCCGATCAGCGTCAGCCCCCGCTCTGAGATCAGCGGCGCGGCCGACGCCACCAGCGCCCGAGCGGCCGCGAGGATGGGTTGGGTTGACGAGGTCGCCCGCGGCAATGTGTGCGACCTGGTGGCCCGGCCGAAATCGTCGAACCGCAGGCGCAGCACCACGGTGCGACCGGTGCGTCCGGCGGCGCGCATCCGCCCGGTGATGCGGTCGGTCAGGTTCACCACCACGGCATCGATCTCGGCGGACGACATCGTGTTGCCGGCCCGTCCGAGCGCCCGCTGGGCGCCGACGGAACGGCGCCGCACCCCGGTGGTCACCCGACGACGGTCGATATTGCGGGACAGCGCGTACAGCTGGCGGCCCATCGCACCGCCCACCATCGAGCCCAGCGCGGATTCGCTGAGCTCGGCGACGTCGGCGACGGTCATGATGCCGTGCGCCCTCAGTTTCTCGGCGGTCACCGCGCCCACACCCCAGAGCCGGCGCACCGGCAGCGGCCGCAGGAACGTCAGCTCCTGATCGGGCGGTACCAGCAGCAGCCCGTCGGGCTTGGCTTCCTGGCTTGCGACCTTGGCGAGGAATTTGGTGCGGGCGACGCCCACGGTGATCGGCAGCCCGACGCGGTCGCGCACGTCCGACCGTAGCCGCTTGGCGATCGCGACCGGGGTGCCGCTGACCCGGCGCAGACCGCCGACATCAAGAAAGGCTTCGTCCACCGATAACGCCTCGACGATCGGGGAGCAATCGCGGAACACCTCGAAGACGGCGTCACTGGCGCGCGAATATGCGCTCATCCGCGGGGGCACCACGACGGCGTGCGGGCACAGCCTTCGAGCCTGCGACCCGCCCATGGCCGTGCGCACGCCGTACGCCTTGGCCTCGTAGCTCGCGGCAAGCACCACGCCGCCGCCCACGATCACCGGACGCCCGCGCAATGTCGGGTCGTCGCGCTGTTCGACGGACGCGTAGAACGAATCGAGGTCCGCGTGCAGGATGGAAGCATCGCACCGCACGAACATACGTTCGCATACGGTCCCGACAGATGCTGGTCAGCAGGCTTTGCCGTAGACGCTGCTGACCCAGACGTGTACCAGCGTGTCGAGCAGTTGCTCGTCGGGCACCGACGGTCGCCCGTCGGCGAACGAGCTGAGCATGACCTTTTCGTTAAGCAGGTTCAGTGCCGCGGAAAGATTGCGGGCCGGCAGGGTCACCGGCGCGGCGCCCCGGGCGCGTTCGGCTTCGATCACGGTGGTGGTGTGCTCGACCCATTTCTCCATGAAGCGCGACCACAGTTCGCCGACGTCCTTGTTGGTGCGCGCGGCGTCGGCGGCCAGCGATACCGCCCGGTGTGCCCCGAACGTTTCGACGAACACATTGATCCCGATGCGCCACAACGCTTTCAGATCGGCGGGCGGGTTTGCGACCATGGTCTCCAGCGCGGAGTCGGCTTCCATGATCACGCGCTCGAACAGGGTGAACAACACCGCGTCCTTGGACGGGAAATAAAAGTAGAACGTCGGGCGGGACAGTCCGGCCCCCCTGGCCAGGTCGTCGACGGAGATGTCGGCGAGCGGGCGTTCCCTCAGCAATCGCTCGGCCGTGGACAGGATGGCCAGTTCACGGTCGTCGCCGGACGGGCGCGCCGAACGCCTGCCTCGGTGGGTGCGCGCGGAACCGACGGTAGTCACGGCCGCTACTTTACACCGTGTTGAAAGTTTCGACACCATGTTGACTGTCTCAACACGGTGTTGATAGCGTGGGCTTCATGACTGAGCACCTTGACGTCCTCATCGTGGGCGCCGGCATCTCCGGCGTGAGCGCGGCCTGGCACCTGCAGGAACGGTGCCCGACAAAGAGCTACGCCATCCTCGAACGCCGCGCCGACCTGGGCGGAACGTGGGACCTGTTCAAATACCCGGGCATCCGGTCGGACTCCGACATGTTCACCCTGGGCTTCCGGTTCAAGCCTTGGCGTTCGGCCAAGTCGATCGCCGACGGGGCGTCGATCAAGGCCTACATCAAAGAGACCGCGGTCGAGAACCGGATCGAGCAGAACATCCGCTATCGCCACCGGGTGGTGGCCGCGGACTGGTCCGACGCCGACAACCTCTGGACCGTGACCGTCGAGCACGACGGTCGCCAGGACGAGATTACGTGCTCGTTCCTGTTCGCCTGCACCGGCTACTACAACTACGACGAGGGGTACTCGCCGACCTTCCCGGGCTCGGATGACTTCGGCGGCACCATCGTCCATCCGCAGCACTGGCCGGAGGATCTCGAGTATGCGGGCAAGCGCATCGTCGTCATCGGATCCGGTGCCACCGCGATCACCCTGATTCCCGCCCTGGTCAATTCGGGCGCAGGGCACGTGACAATGCTGCAGCGCTCACCGACCTACATCGGCTCGCTGCCCGGGGTCGATCCCTTCGCCGTCAAGGCCAACCGGCTGCTGCCCGATCACCTCGCGCACATGGCCAATCGTTGGAAAGCCATCGCGTTCAGCACGTTTCAGTACCAGCTGTCCCGCAAGGCCCCCGGCTACATGCGGAAGACCTTGATGACCATGGCGCAGCGGCGCCTACCCGAGGGCTACGACGTCGAAAAGCATTTCGGCCCGCGCTACAACGTCTGGGACGAGCGGCTGTGCCTGGCACCCGACGGCGACTTCTTCCGGACCATCCGGCACGGCAAGGCCGATGTCGTCACCGACACCATCGATCGCTTCACCAAGACCGGTATCAAGCTCACCTCGGGTGAGGAGTTGGCGGCCGACATCATCGTCACCGCAACGGGATTGAACATGCAGTTGCTGGGCGGGGTGAAGCCGACACGAAACGGTGAAGACATCGACTTGACCTCGCTGATGACCTACAAGGGCCTGATGTTCTCCGGCGTGCCGAACTTCGCCATCACCTTCGGCTATACGAACGCGTCCTGGACGCTGAAGGCAGACCTGGTCTCCGAATTCGTGTGCCGATTGCTGAACTACATGGACGCCAAGGGTTTTGACTTCGTGGAGCCCCAGCATCCGGGCAACGCCGTCGACGAGCTGCCGTTCATGGACTTCACTCCCGGCTACTTCCGGCGTTCGATGCACTTGTTGCCCAAGTCGGGATCGCGGGCACCGTGGCGGCTCAAGCAGAACTACTTTATCGACATGCGTACGATCCGGCGCGGCAGGGTGGACGACGAAGGCTTGAAGTTCGCGAAAAAGCCTGCCCCGGTAGCTGTTTAGCGGTTCACTCCCCTGCGGTGACGACGACGATCCCGTCGTCGTCGCTGTAGGCGATTTCGCCCGGCACGAACGTCACACCGCCCAGGGTGACCTCGACGTCGCGCTCGCCGGCACCGGTCTTGGTGCTCTTGCGGGGATTGGTGCCCAGCGCCTTGATGCCGATGTCCATGCCCCGCAACGTGGCCGAGTCGCGTACCGCGCCGTTGACGATGAGCCCGGCCCAACCGTTGGAGCGGGCCAGCTCGGCGATGAGGTCGCCGACCAGCGCTGTGTGCAACGAGCCGTCGCCGTCGATGACCAGGACGCCACCACCGCCCGGCTCCGAGAGCACCGATTTGAGCAGCGCGTTGTCCTGAAAACACCGCACGGTGCTGATCGGCCCGGCGAATTCGGGCCGCCCGCCCAACTGGCGGAATTGCACGTCGCAACTGCGTACGTCCGGACCGATGCTGTCTACGAGATCGGCCGTCGGCCGGAAAGACACCGTCACTTCTGACACGTTAGACGCCCGCCGCTCAGCGGCGGCGCAGCTGTCGGATGAGCAGGATGGCCAGCAGGCTGACCGCCAGGGCAACGATGAGCGGCACCGGAGACTGACCGACCGCCTGTCCCGGGACGGCGGGAGAGACCGGGTTGTTCGCGGCCTCCACCGTGGATTTCGCCTGTGCGGCAGCATCTTTGGCAGCGGCGGTCAGGTCGCCATTGCTTTCGGCGCGCTCTTGCACATCGACTGGCTGGTCGGCCGGCTGCTCGGGTGGTTTCGGGGGTGCGGGCTCGACGTTCTTCGCCGGCACCTTCTTGGCGGGCGCTTTCTTGGCGGGCGCTTTTTTCGCAGGCGCTTTCTTGGCCGGCGCTTTGGCGGTCTTTTTCGCCGCCTTGGCGGGCGGTTTCTTCTCCGGCGGAATGCCGGCGCCGTCGGGCGCGCTGTTGGGTGGGTCCTGCGGGTCTGCCATGCGGCCGCTCCTTGAGCTTCCTCTGTCGTCGTTCCCTAGCTCGCCGGGTTCAAGGTCCCATCATGCCAGGACGCCTCGCGGCACCTCGGTCGCCGGTCGACGGCAGGCTCACCGCCGGCGCCGCGCCGCCCACCACGCGCCTCCGGCGACGAGCGCCACCGCGACCGCCACGAATGGCCACACCGGGAGGGCCCCGCCGCCGTCCGGGCCCGCCGCGGGGGGACCGGGCGTGCCGGTGCCGGGCACTGTGAGCCTAAACGACCACGACCCGGACACCACGTGGCCGTCGGCGGAGGTGACGCGGTAGTTCACCGTGTACGTCCCGGCCGGTCCGCAGCGGGTGAGCGCCACCTTCAACGAGCAGCTGCAGACCACGTTCGCCGCCATGACGGTGGTCGGGCCCGACGGCAACCTGTGGTCCGCCGGAGAGCCCACCGTGCAGGGCGCGGTGGTCTGCAGCTGCTCGTTGAAGGTGGCGCTCACCCGCTGCGGACCGGCCGCGAGCGCCGCATCGGGCACGGGATC
>NZ_LZMB01000335.1 GCF_001673555.1 Mycobacterium sp. 1165178.9
GGAAGTCGTTGCGGGACAAGGCAATCGATGTGTCCGGGGGTGCCTATGCACCGTACTCGCGGTTGCGCACCGGGGCGACCCCGGCATGTGGTCGTGGGTGCTGCACCGGATCAGCGGAGCGACGATCTTCTTTTTCCTGTTCGTCCACGTTTTGGACGCCGCGATGTTGCGGGTGAGCCCGCAGACCTACAACGCCGTGATCCACGACTATCAAATGCCCATCGTTGGCTTGATGGAATACGGCCTGGTCGCCGCGGTGCTCTTCCACGGCCTGAACGGGATCCGGGTGATCCTGATCGACTTCTGGTCCGAGGGCCCACGCCACCAGCGCCTGATGTTCTGGATCGTCGGCATCGTGTTCCTGCTGCTGATGGTTCCTGCGGGCGTGGTGACGGTCATCCACATGATGGAGCACTTCCGATGAGCGAGCTTGGGCAGCTGGGCTCTCAATCCCATCGAGGCGACCTCGCCCCGGTCAAACAGCGCCTCTACGACCGCCCCGCCAGCCTGGACAACCCCCGCTCGCCGCGCCGGCGGGCCGGCATCCCCAACTTCGAGAAGTTCGCCTGGCTGTTCATGCGGTTCTCCGGGATCGCGTTGTTCGTGCTGGCGATCGGCCACCTGTTCATCATGCTGATGTGGGATAACGGCGTTTACCGCATCGACTTCAACTACGTGGCGCAGCGCTGGGCGTCGCCGTTCTGGCAGTTCTGGGACCTGGCGCTGCTGTGGCTGGCGCAACTGCACGGCGGCAACGGCCTGCGCACCATCATCGACGACTACAGCCGCAAGGACAGCACCCGGTTCTGGCTCAACAGCCTGCTGCTGTTGTCGATGGGGTTCACGCTGGTGCTGGGCACCTACGTGCTGCTGACTTTCGACCCGAATATCGGAGGCTGACCCGTGATCTCCCAACACCGGTACGACGTGGTGATCGTCGGCGCGGGGGGCGCCGGCATGCGGGCCGCGGTCGAGGCGGGTCCGCGGGTGCGCACCGCGGTGCTGACCAAGCTCTACCCCACCCGCAGCCACACCGGCGCCGCCCAGGGCGGCATGTGCGCGGCGCTGGCGAACGTCGAAGAGGACAACTGGGAATGGCACACCTTCGACACCGTCAAGGGCGGCGACTACCTCGCCGACCAGGACGCCGTAGAGATCATGTGCAAGGAAGCCATCGACGCGGTGCTCGACCTGGAGAAGATGGGGATGCCGTTCAACCGCACCCCCGAGGGCCGCATCGACCAGCGCCGCTTCGGCGGGCACACCCGCGACCACGGCAAGGCCCCGGTGCGCCGGGCATGTTACGCCGCCGACCGCACCGGTCACATGATCCTGCAGACGCTCTACCAGAACTGCGTGCGGCACGACGTGCAGTTCTTCAACGAGTTCTATGCGCTTGACCTGGTTCTCACCCAGACCCCGAGCGGGCCGGTGGCCACCGGGGTGGTCGCCTACGAGCTGGCCACCGGCGACATCCACGTGTTCCACGCCAAGGCGGTGGTGCTCGCCACCGGCGGTTCGGGCCGAATGTACAAGACCACCTCGAACGCGCATACGCTGACCGGCGACGGCATCGGCATCGTCTTTCGCAAGGGACTTCCCTTGGAGGACATGGAGTTTCACCAATTCCATCCGACCGGCCTGGCGGGTTTGGGCATCTTGATCTCCGAGGCGGTGCGCGGTGAGGGCGGCCGGTTGCTCAACGGCGAGGGCGAGCGCTTCATGGAGCGTTACGCACCGACGATCGTCGACCTGGCGCCGCGCGACATCGTCGCCCGCTCAATGGTTTTGGAGGTTTTGGAGGGACGCGGCGCCGGCCCGCACAAGGACTACGTCTACATCGACGTGCGCCACCTCGGTGAGGACGTGCTGGAGGCCAAGCTGCCCGACATCACCGAGTTCGCGCGCACCTATCTGGGTGTTGACCCGGTGCACGAATTGGTCCCCGTCTACCCCACCTGCCACTACGTGATGGGCGGCATCCCCACGACGGTCACCGGACAGGTGTTGCGGGACAACACTTCTACGGTGCCGGGGCTGTATGCGGCCGGCGAGTGCGCGTGTGTGTCTGTGCACGGAGCCAACCGGCTGGGCACCAATTCGCTGCTGGACATCAACGTGTTCGGCCGCCGGGCCGGCATCGCCGCGGCCAATTACGCGCGAGGCCACGACTTCGTGGACATGCCGGCGGAGCCGGCGGCGATGGTCGTCGGCTGGGTGGGCGACATCCTCTCCGAACACGGCAACGAGCGCGTCGCCGACATCCGCATCTCGTTGCAGCAGTCGATGGACAACAACGCCGCCGTGTTCCGCACGGAGGAGACACTCAAGCAAGCGCTCACCGACATCCACGCCTTGAAGGAGCGGTACGCACGAATCAGTGTGCACGACAAGGGAAGACGCTTCAACAGCGACCTACTGGAGGCCATCGAGCTGGGCTTCCTGCTGGAGCTCGCCGAGGTGACCGTGGTCGGCGCCTTGAACCGCAAGGAGTCTCGCGGCGGCCACGCGCGCGAGGACTACCCCAACCGCGACGACGTCAACTTCATGCGCCACACCATGGCCTACAAGCAGGGCAGCGACCTGCTGAGCGACATCGCGCTGGACTTCAAGCCCGTGGTGCAGACGCGCTACGAACCCAAAGAACGGAAGTACTGATGGCCGAGAGCGCCGGAACCGAAGAGGCAGCCGAGGTCGACACCAGCCTGGAGCCGCCGCTGCCGGCGATTCCCGACGGGGCGGTGATGGTGACCGTCAAGATCGCCCGGTTCAACCCCGACCAGCCCGATGCCTTCGCGGAAACCGGTGGCTGGCAAAGCTTTCGGGTGCCGTGCCTGCCCAGCGACCGGATGCTCAACCTGCTGATCTACATCAAGAGCTATCTGGACGGGACGCTGACCTTCCGGCGCTCGTGCGCGCACGGGGTGTGCGGTTCGGACGCGATGCGCATCAACGGCGTCAACCGCCTGGCCTGCAAGGTGCTGATGCGCGACCTGCTGCCCAAGAGTAGGCCGGGCAAACGCCAAAAAACACTGACCATCACGGTCGAGCCGATCCGTGGGCTACCGGTGGAGAAGGACCTGGTGGTCGACATGGAGCCGTTTTTCGACGCCTACCGGGCGGTCAAGCCGTACCTGATCACGACCGGCAATCCGCCTACCCGCGAACGCATTCAGAGCCCGACCGACCGCGCCCGCTACGACGACACCACCAAGTGCATCCTCTGCGCGGCGTGCACCACCAGCTGCCCGATCTTCTGGCACGAGGGCAGTTACTACGGCCCGGCTGCGATCGTCAACGCGCACCGGTTCATCTTCGACAGCCGCGACGAGGCCGCCGCCGAGCGCCTGGACATCCTCAACGAGGTCGACGGTGTGTGGCGGTGCCGCACCACGTTCAACTGCACCGAGGCCTGTCCGCGCGGCATCGAGATCACCAAGGCGATTCAAGAGGTCAAGCGCGCGATCATGTTCTCCCGCTAGGCGCCTAGCGGTGGCGTGTCGTCGGATCAGGGCGCTGACTCACCCCGGCGAGTACCCGCCACGTGCGCCGGCCCGACTTGGTCGTCGTCGCGGTCGGATTCCGGCATTTCCGAAGCCGGTTGTTCGTCTGCCGGAGACTGACTCGCACCGCCAGGGGTGCTCGCCGGGCTGGCCGACTTGAAATCGGGATTCGTCGCCGGGCTCGCCGCCCCGCCGGTGCCTTCGGTGCCAGTCGCGGCACTTTCTCGGCGCCCCTCGTACGGCGGGATTGCACTCCCCGTGTCTTGCGGAGGCAATTCGCCGGTGCCGCCGTAGGTGTCCGACGCCGTCGGGTCGCTCACAGGCGGATTCGCGTCTTCGTCCACGGTTCCGACAGGACGATCGCCGCCGCCGGGTTCGGGAGTGTCCGCACCGGAGTCGCGCGCGCCGCTACCCAACTCAGGGTCGTCGAAGTGTTCCAACCTTGCATCGGTCGACTGTTGATCATTTTGAGAGGTCATAACCTATCTCCTCACCCTCTCGCTCCCTGCCGCGCCGGTTGGCGTGGCCAGAGTGAGGGACGGATACCCGGACCCACTGCCGGGAAACACCTGCCCACGGCGACCGCCTCTCCGAGACCATTGGGCCTTTCCCGAAAGCGCTATCGCATGCGCTAGCGAGTTGAAAACTCGCCTCATCCCCGGACCCGTCACACATCGCGGGCCCGCGTCGTCTGATGGGTATGACACAGAAAACCCGCATCGAGCCCCTACCGCCCAAGCGCACCGGATTGCTGACCCGCGCCATGTACCGGATCGCCAAGCGGCGCTACGGCCAAGTTCCCGAGCCGTTCGCCGTGGCCGCGCATCATCGCAACCTGATGATCGCCAGCGCCGTGCACGAGACGATGGTCGACCGGGCGTCGAAAACGCTGCCGACCAGCGTGCGTGAGCTGGCCGTGTTGTGGACCGCGCGCCAGATCGGCTGCTCGTGGTGCGTCGACTTCGGATCGATGCTGCAGCGCTTGGACGGCCTGGACATGCAGCGCCTCAAGGACATCGACGACTACGCCACCTCAACGGCATTCACCGACGACGAGCGCGCGGCCATCGCCTATGCCGCCGCGATGACCACCGATCCGCACACCGTCACCGACGGGCAGGTGGACGATCTGCGGGCCCGCTTCGGCGACGCTGGTGTGTTCGAGCTGACCTACCAGATCGGATTAGAGAACATGCGGGCGCGGGTGAATTCCGCGCTGGGCATCACCGAGCAGGGTTTCAATTCCGGTGACGCCTGCCGCGTTCCG
Source organism: Mycobacterium sp. 1165178.9 (assembly GCF_001673555.1). Lineage (GTDB taxonomy): Bacteria > Actinomycetota > Actinomycetes > Mycobacteriales > Mycobacteriaceae > Mycobacterium. The sequence continues at coordinate 4,771 of NZ_LZMB01000335.1, forward strand.
TGGGCTACACAGCTTAACGAGCCCGCAACGGGGACCCGGTGAATTTATCGGGGTTGGCGACATCCCATAGGGCGCAGACCTTTCCGTCGCGCACCGTCGCCGCCATGATCCGCGGCATCATCTCGCGATACCCGTCACTGGCGGGGCAGCCCGCCGTGTACCCGCCCAGCTCGCCATTGATCAGCCCCAGCTGATACGAGGTGAACATCGCCGGGCCGTAGCGCTGGGCCAGGCCGAAGAAGAATCGCGCGACCTTGTCCGCGCCGTGGATGACGTTGATTGCAGTGGGCGCCTTGCCATTCGCGTCGCCGGTCAGGATCACGTCGGGATGCAGCAGCGCCACCACGGCTTCCAGATCGCCGGATGCCATGGCCGCCAGCAACTTCCCCACCACCTCGGCGTGCGCCGGATCGGGCTTGGGTGGCGCATCGGCCGCGACCGCTTTGCGGGCCCGCGACGCCAGCTGCCGGGCGGCGGCCTCGTTGGTTCCCAGCACCTGCGCCACCTCCGCGAATGGCACGGCGAACCCGTCGTGCAACACGAAGGCGACCCGCTGATCGGGTGATAGCCGCTCCAGCACCACCATCGCCGCGAACCGCGCGTCCTCGCCGGCCACCACCGCGGACAGTGGATCGCCCGCGTCGAACCCGGTGACCACCGGCTCGGGCAGCCAGTTTCCGGTGTAGGTCTCGCGGCGATGCGCGGCCGACCGCAACCTGTCCAGGCCCAGCCTGCTCACCACGGTGGTCAGCCAGGCCCGCAGGTCGGTGATCTCCGTTCCCTTTTCGGGGTCCTGCCGGTGCCATCGCAGCCAGGCATCCTGGACGATGTCCTCCGCATCGGCCACCGTGCCGGTGAGCCGGTAGGCGACCGACATGAGATGGGGCCGCAGCGACTCGAACTCGCTGACCTGCTGCGCTGAGGTCATGCCGTTGAGCCTAGCGCGGCGACGTCGAGCGCCGAACGGCGCGAGGAAGGAGCCGGGCCGTCGAGCCTAGCGCGGCGACGTCGAGCGCCGAACGGCGCGAGGAAGGAGCCGGGCCATCGAGATTAGCGCGGCGACGTCGAGCGCCGAACGGCGCGAGGAAGGAGCCGGGCCGTCGAGCCTAGCGCTAGGCTCAGCGGCAACATGACAGATCACCTCTGGCTGCACTTCGCACGGCACGGCCCGGACATCACCGCGCCG
>NZ_LZMB01000336.1 GCF_001673555.1 Mycobacterium sp. 1165178.9
GACACCGTGGTGGAGTCTGCCGGTGTGCCGGCATTATTCGGGTCCCCGTGGGCGGGATCGGTGATGTCGTCGGTCATGATCACCCGGCCGTAACGACTTTTTGGGCAACCGTGGACAGGCTTTCATGCAGCGGCTGGATGACCGCCGTCAGCTTGGGTGCGTCGCTGGCCTTCAGCGCCGGGGTGTAGGTCTTGTAGCCGCCGAGAGCGGCCGGGTCGCGGTAGCCGTCCAGCGTGGCGAGCACGTTCTGGAACTGCTGATCGATCTGGTGGACCAGATTGCCGTCGATCTTCTCCAGCCCCGGCCGCAGCGAGGCGTACGCCTGCTGGGCCCCTTCGACATTGCCCGAAAAGTCCACCAGGTCAATGTGACTGAAGGCCTCTTCCTCACCCGTGATCTTGGTGTTCTGAATCTCTTCGATCAGATCGCTGGCACCGTTGGCCAGCATCCTCGGCCAGGGCACCAAGGACTACGCCGCCTACATCGTCAGCCAGATCGCTCAGCTCAACGACGGC
>NZ_LZMB01000337.1 GCF_001673555.1 Mycobacterium sp. 1165178.9
CGGGCCCGGCGTTCGACGGCGGCGGGATCGTCGGGTCCCAGCGAGCGTAGGAACGCCACCGCCAGGCCCGCGATCACGTCGGACTGCCCGGCCAGTTCGCCACCGACCGGCGGGCGGGTGGTGGCGAACCAGGATGCCAGCGCGGGGCTTTCGCGAACCATCCCCAGTGTGACGAGGATGCTCGCGACCAGCCGTTCGCCGGGGTCCTCGATGCCGCCGGTGCGCGCGACGATTTCGCGGCCCAGCCGGTGGGTTTCGCGGTGGATGTAGGCGGTTCGCAAGGCCTCGCGATTCTCGAAGTAGCGATACAGCGTGGCCCGGGAACAGCCTGCGGCGCTGGCGATTTCGTTCATACCGATCGAATCCGAATCACGCTGCGTGTAGAGCTGCTCGGCCGCGTCGAGGATCCGGTCGGCCGCCGCTTCGGTCCGGTGCGTGCCCAGCCAGTCGGACATCAGGATTTAACTCGAATCGGCACCGACAGGGGACGGCGGACGTAACTGCCGCCGGCCCAGATGACGCCGGATTCGTCCAGGTCGAAGTCGGGGCAGCGGGCCAGCAGCTCGGTCAGTGCAACCCGGGATTGCATCCGGGCGGCGGCGGCGCCCAGGCAGTGGTGGGCGCCGTGGCTGAACGTCAGGATGTTGCGCGGGGACCGGGTCACGTCGAGTTCGCCTGCGTCCGAACCGTACTGGCGTTCATCGCGGTTGGCCGAACCGTAGAGCAGCAACACCCGGCGCCCGGCCGGGATGGTGGTTTCTTCGACGGTCACGTCGCGGGTGACTGTGCGGGCCAGTCCCTGCACGGGGGATGTCATCCGCAGCAATTCCTCGACCGCGTCGGGAATGCGCTCCGGGTTGTCCACCAGCAGCTGACGTTGGTCGGGTCGTTCGTTTAGCAGCGGCATCGAGCCGCCGAGCATGCCGGTGACGGTGTCGTTGCCGCCGGTGACCATGGTGAACGTGAACGCCAGGATCGACAGCGTGCCGGCGATGTCGCCGTCGGCGCCGACCCCTGCGGCCACCAGGTGAGAGATGGTGTCGTCCTCGGGTTCGGTCCGGCGCCGTGCGATCAGCTCGGTGAAGTACGCCATCATCGACCCGACCGCGTCGCCGACGGTTTCCAGCGCACCGGCGACGCCACCTTCGGCGGTGTTGGCCGCGACGATCGCCTGGGTCCAGCCGTCAAACTGGGCCCAGTCTTCTTCCGGCACACCGAGATAGTGGGCGACCACCATCGACGGCAGCGGTTTGAACAGCTCCGCGACGATGTCGCCGCCGCCGGCCGAGCGCAACCCTTCGATGCGCTCAACGACGAACTCGCGGACCTTGGGCTCCACCGCCTCGACCTGCCGCGGCGTGAAGCCGCGCGAGACCAGCTTGCGGAATTGGGTGTGCACCGGAGGATCCTGCATCACGAACGGCGGATTGTCCTGCAGCCCAATCATTTCCAGGTCGCCGTAGTTGACGGTCAACCCCTGTGCGGAGGAATAGGTCTCGTGGTCGCGTGCCGCGGCCCACACGTCCGCGTGCCGGGAGAGCACGTAGTAGTCATCCTCGGGATGATCCGCCGGAACGACGTGGTGCACCGGATCGTGATCTCGCAGGGCACGGTACATCGGCCACGGGTTGGACCACGTGTCGGCGGTGGCCAGCTGAAACTTGACCGGTGCGTCGTGAGACATAACGGCAGCCATGTCTCATTCGTACGACAGTGGAAGCGATATGTCAACCTTGACGGGCACCGACTCCCCGGCCAGCCGGGCGCTCGGCACCGACTCCCCGGCCAGCCGGGCGGTCGGCCGCCAAACTAGATCGCCGAGCCCGGGTTCAAGATGCCCAACGGATCCAGCGCCTGCTTGATTCGCCGGTTGAGGTCCATCACCTCGGGGCCCAGATAGCCGGCCAGCCAGGGCCGCTTCAACCGGCCGACGCCGTGTTCCCCGGTGATGGTGCCGCCCAGTCCGACTGCCAGGTCCATGATCTCGCCGAACGCCAGGTGGGCGCGTTCGGTCATGTCGGCATCGGCGGGGTCGTAGACGATCAGCGGGTGGGTGTTCCCGTCGCCGGCGTGCGCGATCACCGAGATCATCAGGTCGCGTTCGGCGGCGATGCGCGCGATCCCGGTCACCAGCTTGCCCAGCGCCGGAAGCGGCACCCCGACATCCTCGAGCAGCAATGACCCCTTGGCCTCGACGGCCGGGATGCAAAACCGCCGAGCGACGACGAACGCCTCCCCCTCGTCGGGATCGTCGGTCGAAAACACCTCCGTCGCAGCGTGTTCCGCGAAAACCTCGGCCATGATTTCGGCGTCTTCGCTACCGGCGCGGCCGCGCTCATCCGACCCGGCAACCAGCATCGCGGCCGCCCCGCGGTCCAGATCCATGCGCAGGCTGTCCTCGACGGCGTTGATCGCCACCGAGTCCATGAACTCCAGCATCGAGGGGCGAAGCCGCGCGGTGACGCCGAGCACCGCCTCGACCGCGTCCTCGATGGTCGCGAAGCTGGCCACCACAATGCTGGAGGCATTCTGCTTGGGCACCAGCCGCAGCGTCACTTCCGTGACGACGCCCAGCGTGCCCTCGCTACCGACGAACAGTTTGGTCAACGAAAGCCCCGCGACATCCTTGAGGCGCGGGCCGCCGAGCCGCACCGCGGT
>NZ_LZMB01000338.1 GCF_001673555.1 Mycobacterium sp. 1165178.9
AAGTCGGGATCGAGGAACAGGATGGAGTACTTGCCCATCGGACCGTCGTGATTGAAGATCAGCTCACCATGCCACAACCGGCGCATGACCTGAGCCCAGTCCTCCAGCTGCGCCGTCGTCACCGCCGGGATGCCGAAGGCCCCATAGACCGCGGCGATGCCGCGGCCAACCCCCAGGGTGAACCGGCCGCCCGACAGGCGATGCATCGTGGTCGCCCAGGATCCGGTGATCAGGGGATGACGAGTGTTGTGATTGGTTGCCGCGGTGGCGATTTGCATCTGGCTGGTGACCGCGCACGCGGCCCCGACCAGAGACGACGCCTCTTTGACATTCCACCGCTCGGAGATGAAAGCGGTGCCGAAGCCCAGTTCCTCGCCGCGACGGGCCTCGTCCATCAATGTTGCCGGGCCCTCACCACCGGCCCCGGCCAGCAGGTAGAAACCCAATTCATCAAGCGAACGTTCACTCAATTCCAAACCCCTTGCTGATAGCCGCAGTTCCAAACCTCGGCTATCTTGCCATCGACGACGCGGAACACCTCGATGCTGGCGATGTTGGTCTCGGTGCCGTCCTTGGTAGTTATCGTCGAGTCGTAGACGATGGCCACATGTTCGCCATCGTCGCCGTCGATGACGAGGTTGAGGTCGAAGTGCAATGAATTGGCCAGCTGCCACATGTCCACCACCCGCTGCACCGCCTCGGCGTGGGTCAGCGTACGCGCCCCGCCGACCTCGTGCCGAATTACGCTGTCCGCCAACAGCTCATCGGCCAGGTCGATGTTGCGCTCGTTCCACACGACGAGGTTATACAGCTCGACCACCGTTCGCGCGGTCCACGTGGGCGCCATCAGTCGGGCACCGCACCATGTGCTTGCCGCGCAGCCACGTCGAGCAAAAACCGGTCGGTGATGCGCTGCACCCGCCGCGAGAAGACATGCCCGACATGGCTGCCGTCGTACCAGTACAGTTGGCCGCCCCAGCGTTCCTGCAACGCGTTGGCGGGCTCGCGCATCGCCATCCGGTCGTGCCACGCCCCGACGATCAGCCGGTGATCCGGCGGCGGAGACGGAGTGACCGCCAGGGGATCGATCACCGAGGTCAGTCGGGTCACCACGGGAGATTCCAGCAACTCGCGGAACCCCTCGCGTGATGCGCCCCACCGCTGCAGGTGCCGCGCGATCATCGCGTTGAGCCCCAGGATCGGCGTGTAGAGGGCGACCGCGTCGATCTGCTTCTCCAGGTGGGAAACCAGCGCTGCCACCGGAGTGCCCATCGAAATCCCTGCCACCACAACGGCGGTGGCTTGCGGCCGTACCCACCGCACAACGGCGCGAACCTCGGACACCACGCGCATCATGCCCGCCACATTGCCCAGCGGGTCCATGTCGGGGTAGGCCGGCCATTGGCGTCGCCGGCAGCCATGGCCGGGCTGGACCGGCAGCGCGACGTTGAAGCCCAGCTTGTGATGTATGCGTCCGATCCGGGTCAACAGCAGGTCTTCGTCGCCACCCTGGCCCGCCCCGTGCACCCAGACCAGCCATGGGCGGGGTCCGTCGTGGTGCCGACACAGGCGCACCACCGCTCGTGCCGGACCGCCCAGTCCGTCGGCCTCCAGCGTGGCCGGCAACGTCGGGTCGTGCTCGAAGGCCATCCGTTCATACCCCAGACCCGCGATGCTGTGTTTGCGTATCGAGCTTGGCCGCAACGGTTTCGGCTCCGCGTGCGCCCGGTCAATGCCCAGCGACGAGAGCTCGTCGGCCGCCGCGTTGCACGCATCCAGTGACCGCATCGCCGCAGGACTTCCGCCCAGCAGTGAGAAGGCGCTCAGCACCAGTTCGTCGAGCATCGCCTCGCCGAACTGACGGGCCCCACGTGGCGATAGTGGGGCCCAGCCGGTCGACTCCCGCAGGCCGGCCACGGTGCGCGGCATCAGCATTCCCAACTCGCGGGCCACATCTTGAGCCAGGCCCAGTCCGCTCATCGCCGTCGCCATGTCGCCCACCTTCACCAGCCAAGCCAATTTGAACCCGGCGTATCCGCCGGCCGCGGTTTCAGCGCAGCGGCGCCGTTGTCCCGGAAGCGGCAGTAACGCGCCTTCAGTTGCCGGATGGCTTCCAGCTCGTCAGCCGCTGTCGTCATTTCACTCCTTGCCGGGCGCGGGCCAGACTGCTGAAATCTATACTGTAATGGGTTTAGTATCAACGATCACGAGAGGTGCCGGCCGTGAAAGTGCCATTCACCTGGAAAGTAACCGGCTGGTTCATGGTCGGCTGGTCTCCTGAGTTTCCCGCGGGCGAAGTCCGACCGCTGCACTACTTCGGCGAGGATCTGGTGGCCTACCGCGATGAGCAAGGCGAACTGCACGTCTTAGAAGCACATTGCAAGCACCTCGGGGCGCACATCGGTCACGGCGGCAAGGTGGTCGGCGACTGCGTCGAGTGCCCCTTCCACGGCTGGCGCTGGGGTCCCGACGGCACCAACCGATACATCCCCTATCAGCCGGACCGGCCCAACCGCGGACTGCGCCTGCGGGTGTATCCCGTCCGGGAGCAGTACGGCTGCGTCTTCGTCTGGCACCACCCGGACGGCGAGGAGCCGCAATGGGAGATGCCGGACATCTTTCACAAGTTCCCGCAGTTCGAGACGGACCCGGCGGCCTATTACCGCGCATACCCGGAGTTCTCCCGGCGCGCGGAGCGCGAACCGGTGCATCCGCAGATTGTGGCCGAGAATGCCCCGGACAGCGCCCATTTCGAATACGTGCACCACGCCACGGTGACGCCCAGGGTGCTGGATTGGAAGATCGTCGGCCAGGAATGGCAGTTCATTGCGGGCTGGCCCGATGCGCAGAGCGACAACCCCGACGATCTCGCCTTGCGGTTCCACAGCCACCTGTTCGGCCTCGGCGGCGCGATCAGCGTCTTCGAGGGCGCACAGAATCATCGGTTGATCTTCACCTGTACGCCGGTCGACGACGAAAGCTCGGACCTGTTCTACTCGATCTGGTGGCCGCGGCTTCCCGGGGACACGGCCGAGGTTCCCGACGGGAAACTACGCGAGGTCATCGAGAAACAGTTCCTGTCCACCGTCTTCGACGATCTGCAGATCTGGCGCTACCAGAAGTACGTCGAACACCCCGCGCTGTCGAAAGTCGATGCGAAAGGTTACATGGCGCTCAGGAAATGGGCGACGCAATTCTATGACGTCGCGCCGGTGGGCGCCCCCGCATGACGGACCGACTGGCCGGGCTCGCCGCACCCGGGCACACCGCGATCGTCACCCAGGAGTGCCAGGGCGCGGTCATGGGCCCCGACGCCGGGCTGGCAATGCTCGCGGAGGAAGCCCGCCGCGAGGCGCTGCCCAACATCGCGCGCCTGCTGCCCGCGGCCCGGGCGGCCGGAGTGCGCGTCGTGCACTGCCTGGTGCAGCGGCGGCCCGACGGACTCGGTTCCAATCACAACGCGAAGCTCTTCGCGATGGGCGGCAACCAGGTAGACATCACGCCCGGGACGCCGGGCGCGGAGTTGCTGCCTCAATTAGGGCCGGAGCCTTCGGATTTGGTCTTGCGCCGGTGGCACGGCGTGGGACCGATGGGGGGCACCGACCTGGACGCGGTGCTGCGCAATCTCGGAGTGTCGACCATCGTCGTGGTCGGCGTTTCGCTGAACATCGCGATTCCCAACCTCGTCATGGACGCGGTCAACGCCGCCTACCGAGTGGTCCTCCCCCGCGACGCGGTTGCCGGCATACCCGCCGACTATGGTGCAGCGATGATCGCCAACACGCTGTCGCTGCTGGCCACCATCGCCAGCACCGACGATCTGATCCGGGCATGGGACGAAGGACCGCGATGACCGAAACAGCGCCGGAAGTTCGTGGCGGATTTCCCGACGTCAGGCCCGTCGAGGACGCGCCGGAGGAACTGGGCCCGTTCATCGCGGCGCTGCGCCGTCTGCAGGATCTGACCGTGTCCACCAAGCCCGACACCGCGCTATGGGCCGCCGCGACCGCGCACCTGGAGAAGGCCTGCGCGCTGTTGGACGGCCACCGGGTCCCGGAGACCGAGGCGGTGGCCGGGCGGGTGCTGAGCCTGCCCGGGCTGGCCCATCCCCTGATGCCGCCCTGGATGGTGACCGAGTCCGGTGCCGACGGCGTGCGGATGGCCGGTCATTTCACAACCTCGCATATCGGCGGGAATCGGGCCGTGCACGGTGGCATGATCCCGCTGTTCTACGACTGGCTGTTCGGCATGGTCGTGACGACCGCGGACATTCGGCCGACGCGCACGGCATACCTGCACGTCGACTTCCGCAGCATCACCCCCGTCGACCAGCCACTGACGGCCCACGGCCGCATCACACGCGTCGACGGCAGGAAGGTTTTCATTGACGCTACTATGATAGCCGCCGATGGAACGCTCCTCAGCGAAGCCAACGGCCTGATGGTTCGCTTGCTACCCCACCAGCCGTGAGAGGCACGATGTCCGACACCACAACAACATTCACGGTGCCGGCGGTCGCGAAGGCCGTCGCCGCCGCCATCCCCGATCGGGAGTTGGTCATCCAGGGCGACCGGCGCTACACCTACCGGCAGGTGATCGAACGCGCCAACCGGCTGGCCGCGTATCTGCATTCGCAGGGGTTGGGCTGCCATACCGAGCGCTCCGCGCTGAGCGGCCATGAGGTGGGCCAGGACCTGCTGGGTCTCTACGCCTACAACGGGAACGAATTCGTCGAGGCGTTGCTGGGCAGCTTCGAGGCGCGAGTCGCCCCGTTCAACGTCAACTTCCGCTACGTGAAGAGCGAGCTGCAATACCTGCTCGCGGATGCCGGGGCGACCGCGCTGCTCTACCACGCGGCGTTCGCACCGCGGGTGGCCGAGATCTTGCCGGATCTGCCACAGCTGCGCGTGCTGATCCAGATCGCCGATGACTCGGGCAACGAATTGCTGGAGGGCGCAGTCGATTACGAGGCTGCCCTGGCGTCGGCGTCTCCGGAGCCGCCGCCGGTGCGGCACTCCGCCGACGACCTGTACGTCCTCTACACCGGTGGCACGACGGGGATGCCGAAGGGCGTGTTGTGGCGCCAGCACGACATTTTCATGACCTCCTTCGGAGGTCGGAATCTCATGACCGGCGAGCCGTCGAGCTCCATCGACGAGATCGTCGAGCGCGCCGCCTCGGGCCCGGGCACCAAGCTGATGATCCTGCCCCCGCTGATCCACGGTGCGGCCCAGTGGAGTGTGATGACCGCGATCACCACGGGGCAATCCGTCGTCTTCCCCACGGTCGTCGATCATCTGGACGCCGACGACGTGGTGCGCACGATCGAGCGGGAAAACGTCATGGTGGTCACGGTGGTTGGCGATGCGATGGCGCGCCCGTTGGTCGCCGCGATCGAGAAGGGGATTGCCGACGTGTCGTCGCTAGCCGTCGTCGCCAACGGCGGTGCGCTGCTGACCCCGTACGTCAAGCAACGCTTGATCGAAACGCTGCCGAACGCGGTTGTGATCGACGGCGTCGGATCGTCGGAGACCGGCGCGCAGATGCACCATATGTCGACATCGGAAGCCGTGGCGACCGGCAGGTTCAACGCCGGCCCGGACACCTTCGTGGCCGCGGAGGACCTGAGCGCAATCCTGGAACCGGGCCACGACGGGATGGGCTGGCTCGCGCAGCGGGGCTACGTTCCGCTCGGTTACAAGGGCGATGCGGCCAAGACGGCCAAGACATTTCCCGTGATCGACGGTGTGCGGTACGCCGTCCCCGGTGACCGCGCGCGCCACGGCACCGACGGCTGCATCGAATTGCTGGGCCGCGATTCGGTGACCATCAACTCCGGCGGCGAGAAGATCTTCGTCGAGGAGATCGAAACGGCCATCGCGTCACACCCCGCGGTGGCCGACGTGGTCGTCGCCGGTCGGCCGAGCGAGCGGTGGGGTCAGGAGGTCGTCGCCGTGGTGGCGCTCGCGCCGGGCGTCGACGTCGAGTCCGGGGAACTGGTGGCGCACGCCGCGCAGACGCTGGCGCGCTACAAGCTCCCCAAAGCGATCGTGTTCCGTCCGGTCATCGAGCGCAGCCCGTCGGGAAAGGCCGACTACCGGTGGGCCCGTGAGCAGGCGATGAATGGCTGACCGGTAAAACCGGGGGGTGCGACCGCTTGGCAGTCCCATATTGCCTACTGTAATAATTACAGTACGATCTTACAAAGTACGTGTTCGAATCGTGCTGAGGTCGAGATGCTGGAGATCAAGTGACGACCAACGTTCACACCGCCGCTGCCGCCGGCGACGAGACCGTCAGCCTGCGTGACCCCTACCCGTTCTTTGCCCGCAAGCGGCACCAGGCCGGCGTGTTCGCCGGCACGGTGATGAACTACTCCAAGACGCCGGAGTCCCTGCGACCCAGGCAGGAGTACTCCGCGATGTCGTTCGACGCGGTCAACACGGTGTTTCGGGATGGCCGGGTGTTTACTTCCAAGCCGTACGACAAGACCATCGGCCTGTTCATGGGGCCGACGATTTTGGCGATGGAGGGAAAGAAACACCGCGAACACCGCAACTTGGTTTCCGCGGCATTCAAGTCCAAGGCACTGGCCCGCTGGGAGCCCACCGTCGTGCGGCCGATCTGCAATGCCCTGATCGACGAGTTCATCGAAACAGGTCACGCCGACCTGATCCGTAACTTCACCTTCGAATTCCCCACCCGAGTGATCGCAAAGCTACTGGGATTGCCGGCCGAAGACCTGCCGATGTTCCGCAAGCGCGCCGTGCAATTGATCAGCTACCACGTCGACTACGAAGGCGCCTTCGAGGCCTCGGCCGCGCTCAAGGAGTATTTCGTCGAGCAGATCGAACAGCGCAAATCCACGCCCACCGAGGACATCATCGGTGACCTGGTTACCGCGGAGATCGACGGCGAAAAGCTCACCGACGAAGCCATTTACTCGTTCCTTCGTCTGCTGCTGCCGGCCGGCTTGGAAACCACCTACCGCTCGTCGGGAAATCTGTTGTATCTGCTGCTGACGCATCCGGAGCAGTTCGCGGCGCTGCAAGCCGACCGCGAATTGCTGGCCGCGGCCATCGAGGAAGGACTGCGCTACGAGACGCCGCTGACCGTCGTGCAACGCTTCACGACCGAAGACACCGAGGTGGAAGGTGTGAAGATACCGGCACGTTCGGTGATCGGCGTGTGCATCGGTTCGGCGAATCGCGACGAGCGACGCTGGGAACGCTCCGAAGAGTTCGACATTTTCCGCCAGCACGTGCCACACATCTCGTTCGCCGCCGGTGAGCACACCTGCCTGGGTTTGCATCTGGCGCGGCTGGAAACGCGCGTCGCGATGGAATGCCTGCTGGACCGGCTGACCAACGTCACCTTGCTGACCGACGATGACCCGCACATCCACGGCCAGCCGTTCCGGTCACCGAATGCGCTTCCGGTGACGTTCGACGCGAAGTAGTGTCCGGAAATGGTCAAAGTCATGACGGGCTTTCGGGTCCTCGAGCTTGCGCAGTTCACTTTCGTTCCGGCGGCGGGCGCCATCCTGGCCGACTGGGGAGCGGACGTCATCAAAGTCGAACACCCAGCCCGCGGCGATACCCAGCGCGGCTTTCTGAATATGGGTGGCATTCAAATCGACCCGGAACGACACCCGCTGATGGAACATCCCAACCGGGGCAAACGCAGTGTCGGGATCGACGTCTCCACGCCGGGCGGCCAGGAAGTGATCTACGAACTGGCCAAGACCGCGGACGTGTTCCTCACCAACTACAAGCCCGCGCAACGCCAGAAGCACAAGTTCGACGTCGAGCACATCCGCGAAGTGAACCCGAACATCGTGTACGCCCGCGGGTCGGCTTACGGCGACAAAGGCGCCGAGCGTGACACCGGCGGCTACGACGGTACGGCGTTCTGGACGCGCAGCGGCATCGGCTATGCCCTGACGCCCGAGGAGCTGGGCGGCGCACTGGGACAAGGCATTCCCGCATTCGGCGATTCGATCGGCGGCATGTTCATCGCTGGCGGCATCTCGGCCGCGCTGCTGCATCGCGAGCGCACCGGAGAAGCGGTCGAACTCGACGTGTCGCTGCTGAGCACAGCGTGGTGGGCGGCCGGCGCCAGCGTGACGCAGGGCATGGAGACCGGCGAGGTCATGCGCACTCCGATGCCGGGTTCCGGCGCGCCCTCGGTGAATCCCTTCATGGGCAACTTCGAAACCTCCGACGGCGGCACGATCAACCTGTGCATCATCAGCCCGACCGGGCTGATCCGCGACACGTTCGAACACCTAGGCATTCCCGAGGCGGCCGACGATCCGCGCTTCGCCGACGTGCTCCCCTTGATCCAGAACGCCGACGCCGCCGCCGAGCTGATCGCGAAGGCCTTCGCCGGCAAACCCTTTGACTATTGGCGGCAGCACCTTAAGACGATGAAGGGACAATGGGCGCCGTTCCAGAGCCTCATCGACCTGGTCGACGACGAGCAGGCGATCGCCAACGACATGATCGCCGAAGTCGAGCTCGCCGGCGGAGGCAAGCCGTTCCGCGTGGTCCGCGGCCCCGTCCAGTTCAATCACGAGCCGCTGACGACGACCCGGGCGCCGCAGGCCAGCGAGCACACCGAGCTGGTTCTGATGGAGCTCGGCATGGATTGGGACCGGATCGAAGAACTCAAGAATGCAGGGGCTATTGCGTGAATCGCGCCACGACGATGCAGAGCGAAAGCGATGAGGAGTGGCGCCCGTGAATGACGTCGCCATCATCGGCGTGGGCCTACACCCGTTCGGGCGTTTCGAGGGCAAGTCGGCGATGCAGATGGGCGTCGAGGCCATCGTCGCCGCGGTCGCCGACGCCGGAATCGCTTGGCAGGACGTCCAGTTCGCCACCGGCGGGAGCTGGACGGTGGCCAACCCGGACGCGATCGTCGGAATGGTCGGTCTGACCGGCATCCCGTTCACCAACGTGTTCAACGCATGCGCGACCGCCGCCAGCGCCGCCAAGACGTGCGCCGACGGCATCCGACTAGGCGACTACGACATCGGGATAGCCGTTGGTCTGGACAAACACCCGCGCGGCGCGTTCACCGAAGACCCCGCACTGGTCGGCATGCCGCGCTGGTATGCGGAGAACGGGCAGTACCTGACCACCCAGTTCTTCGGCATGAAGGCCAACCGCTACCTGCACGATCACGGCATTTCCCAGCAGACCCTGGCCAAGGTCGCCGCCAAGAACTTCCGCAATGGGGCCATGAACCCCAACGCATTTCGGCGGAAGCCGATCTCCGAAGAAGAGATCCTGAACTCGGCGATGCTCAATTACCCGCTGACGCAATACATGTTCTGCGCGCCCGACGAGGGTGCCGCCGCGGTGGTCATGTGCCGAGCGGACATCGCGCACCGCTATACCTCCAAACCCGTCTATCTGCGGGCAGTCGAGGTCCGCACGCGCCGCTACGGGGCCTACGAGGTCAACACCACCTGCGCACCCGTCGACGAAGACGTGGCGCCAACGGTTTACGCCGCCCGCGGCGCGTTCGAGAAGGCCGGCATCACCCCTGACGACGTCGACGTGATCCAGCTGCAGGACACCGACGCCGGCGCCGAAATCATCCACATGGCCGAGTGCGGGTTGTGCGAGCACGGCGATCAGGAAAAGCTCCTGGCCGACGGCGCCACCGAGATCGACGGCGCGATGCCGGTCAACACCGACGGGGGGCTGATCGCCAACGGCGAGCCCATCGGCGCCTCCGGCCTGCGGCAGATCCACGAAATCGTGCTCCAACTCCGCGGCGAGGCGGGCGAGCGCCAGGTGCCCGGCAACCCGAAGGTGGGATTCACCCAGCTGTACGGCGCGCCGGGCACCGCCGCGGCGACCATCCTCACGACCTGACCGGTAATCCCCTAGCGCCGAGCGTGAACTGACGGCGACGACACGCCGAAGGCGGTCGCCGTCAGTTCACGCTCGGCGCAAGCTAGGACGCTTTCCGCGCGACCGGCGCGTACGCCGGCTTTCCCAGGCCCAGCGTGTATTGCGCGATCATGTTGCGGAACACCTCGAGGGTGCCGCCGTAAATTCCGACCAGCGGGGCGAATCGGTAAACGTATTCCGCTGCCCCGTTGTCGGCCGCGCCGTCGGTGCCGAGGGGCAGCGTCGACGCGGTACCCAGAATGTCCATCAAGTCCGGAGAGATGTCACGCATCGTCTGCGCCAGGGCGACGCGCCCGAAGATGCTGGGCGCGCTCAATGACGCTTCCATCCGCGCCGCGCTGCGACCCAAGCGATATGCCACCGCCGAATCATCGATGAGCCGGCGCCCGTTCGGATCCCGCTCGCTCACCTTGGCTGCGGCCTTGTCCAGGGCGTCGGCCATGAAACCGGCCTGGTGCATCATGATCGACACGTCCTGTAGCCCGTCCGGGGCGGCCGCCACCGCTCCGTGCTCGGTGTTGAGGGGTTCACGCAACACCGTCCAGCCCGCGTTGACGTCGCCCAGGCGATACTTGTCGTCGACGCGCACGTCGCTGTAGTACACGATGTTGGTGCGGTCGCCGTCGACGGTGCGAATGCCCTGGATCTCGATGCCTGCAGAGCTCAGCGGAACCAGGAACATGGTCAGGCTCTTGTGTTTTTGAGCGTCCGGATCGGTATTGGTGATGAGGAAGACGTACTGACAGTTGTGCGCACCGGTGGTGAACATCTTGGAGCCATTGATAATCCAGGTTGATCCATCCGCCTCCCGCACCGCGCGGGTCTTGCAGGTAGCGATGTCGGACCCACCCTCGGGTTCGGTGTAGCCCAGGCACAGCCGGACATGCCCGCTGAAGACGCCCGGTAGCACCTCGTCCCGCAACTCGGCAGAGCCGAACCTCGCGACCGAACGGGCCACCATGGCGGTCGTCCCCCAGGTCACCCATGGCACGTGCGCGCGCCGCTTTTCCAGCTCCCAGATGCGGCGATGCAGCCGGCTGAAGCCACCGTCAGCCTCCGGCTTCCATTCCCGCTCGAGGTAGCCGGCGGCGCCAAAGGCCAGGTGCACTCCTTCGTCGAAGTTGTCGCCCGTTTCCCGGTCCCGGCGCTTGACGTCTTCCGTGACATGCGTGCGCAGGAAATCGCGCGCTTCTTCGAGAAAGCGCTGATCGTCGTCGGACAGCGTGACTCGTGAGAAATCCACTTAGGCGCCCTTTCCGCTTTCGCGTGCTGCGACCAGCTCGCCGATGTACTTGGCGCTGGCGCCGGGATCCCCACCGGCCAATGCCCAGCCGCGGGCACGCACCAGATAC
This sequence comes from Mycobacterium sp. 1165178.9, assembly GCF_001673555.1. GTDB lineage: Bacteria > Actinomycetota > Actinomycetes > Mycobacteriales > Mycobacteriaceae > Mycobacterium. The sequence goes on from NZ_LZMB01000338.1 coordinate 11,279, forward strand.
GCCGTCGCCGCGGCCTCCGCCGAAACGCCAAGTCCGCCTTGGATATGCACGGCCATAGTCGCGGCCTTCGCCGCCTCCTCCGCCATGAACACGAACGCCGAGGGCGCCAGCTCCGGTCGCTCGTGCGGCTCGTTGTCCAGGAACCAGGCCGCCCGGCGCGCCAGATTGCGGCCGCCCTGCACGGTGATCGCGATGTTGGCCAGCGGGTGAGAGATGCCCTGCAGCGTCGAGATGGGAACCCCCAGCGTGTAGCGGGTCTTGGCGAACTCGGCTGCGATGGTCATGGTCTCCTCCACCAGGCCTACCAACGCCGCCGCGCTCAACACCCGCCATTCATCCAGCGCCCGTTGATATTCCGCTAACGCATCGGATCCGCTGGCCAGCACGGTACGGGTGTCGGCGGCTGCCGGGTCCACCCAGGCCATGGGCATCCGGCCGATGTTGTCCACCTTGGTCGGGCGCGTGCCGAACGTCAGCGCGACGACGTCGTCGCCATCGCGCACGATGATCTGGTCGGCGATCGACCCGGTGGGCAGGAGCCGAGCGCCGGACACGCTGTCCTGCTGCGGATCGAATGCGGCGAGTCGCTTGCCGTGCACGACGTCGGGTTCGACCGCTCCGAGACGCGCGAGCAGCCGTGCGGTGCAGACCTGATCGATCCACGGGACGGGCGCGAGCGACCGACCGATCTCCTCGGCCACCAAAGTCAGATCGACCAGTGTCGCACCGTCTCCGCCGGCGGATTCCGGGACCGCCATGGTCGTTGCGCCCATGGCGCACAGCCGCTCCCACAGGTTTTTGTCGAAGCCGGTTTCCTCGGCGGCGCGCACGGTTTCGATCGAGCAATGCGTTTTGAAGAAATCGCGGTAGGCGGCCTGCAACGCCTCGTGGTCCGACGTCAGGCTGTAGTCGAGCCTGCGTAGTTCATAGCGGTCCATCCTCAGCCTTCCTTCTGGCCACCGAAGAAGAATTCTTGGGCATTGTTGTAGAGGTAGTTGTCGAGCACGTCGGCGGGCAGGTCCAGCCCGGCCGCTTCGGGGACGACGCGGTCCATCTTCAGCACCGGCCAGTCGGAAGCGAAGATCACCTTGTTCGGTCCGCGGGTCCGCATGTAATGCAACAGGCTGTCCGGCAACCGCTTTGGCGACCAGGCCGACGTCATCAACCGTAGGTTGGCGTATTTGATCAACAGCCTGATCGCGATATCCCACCACGGGTCGGCGCCGTGAATCATGCACAGCTTCAGTTCGGGAAATCGCACGCAGACGCGGTCCAGATGGATCGGGTTCTGCACCTCCCCGGGAATGGGTGGTCCGGGGATGCCGGTGTTGATACACAGCGGCAGCTCGAGCTCGGCGCACTTGGTGTAGAGCGGGTAATACACGGCGTCGCTGGGCGGGTACTGACCGTCACCCCAAAAGCTCGGTCCCACAGCGGCATAGGCAACAGGCAGGTCATTGACGATGGAGGAAAGTTCCCGCAGGGACGGCATCGGGCGCAGCAGGTTGACCCCGCCCATCGCCAGCGCGAAGCGGTCGGGCTTCTCCTCGACGAATTTTCGCGCGGTCACCGAAGGCTTGGTCAGGTTGTCCATCAGGATCGCCTTGCGCACGCCCTGGGCGTCCATTTCCTCGAGCAGCTTCGACAACTCGACTGGCTCGAACATCGACTCCGGTCCCTTGAAGTAGTCGTCGCGTACCTTGAGCATCCAGGTGGGCTGCTGCTCGGTTTCGCCGAAGTGCACGTTGACCAGGCAATCGATAGCTTTCATGTCGATATCGGCGCCTTCGCTGTTGCGTGACGTTTCGCCCAACGGTAATCGGCCTTACCGTTGCCCAGGCGCTGCACGCGCTCGACGACGACGAACTCCTTGGGCGCCTTGAACCGCGCCAGCCGCGACGTGCAGAGCGTGTGCAGCTCATCGGCGGCCGCGGCGGCCCCATCGCGGAGTTCAACGAGGGCGACGAGTTCCTCGCCCCAGCGCTCGCTGGGGCGACCGACCACCAGGGCGTCGGCGATCGCCGGGTGGGCGCGCAGCACCTCTTCGACTTCCTCGACGAAAACCTTCTCGCCGCCGGTGTTGACCACCAGAGAGTCACGGCCGAAGAGCCGCAACGTTCCATTGGGTTCCAATCCTGCCCGGTCACCGGATATCACCACCCGCTTGCCGTCGATCTCGGGAAACGTTTTACGGGTGGCGTCAGGATCGTTGAAATATCCCAACGGTATTCGCCCTTCCCTGGCGGCCCAGCCCACCTCCGTCTCACCGGGGGCAAGGAAGTGGCTGTAGTCCTCGGAAAGAACCAGTCCGCCCTCCCGCAACGTGAAGGTGTCGGCTTGCGTGCCGAGCCGGCTGTGGCCGAATCCCATGTTTCCCGTCTCCGACGAGCCATAACCGTTGATGAGCGTGATTTGGGGTAGCAGTTCCAGCAGGGCTTGCTGATACTTCGGATTGGTCGCGGCACCGCCGGTGCCGATCGCATACAGCGACGACAAGTCGTAGGAACCAGCCCGCAGCTGCGCCACCAGGGGTGCGGCGTAGGCGTCCCCCACGATGGTCATCATGCCGACCTTCTCACGTTCGGCCGTCTCCCAGACCACGTGCGGGTCAAACCTTTTCGAGGTGTCGTAGAGCACCACGGGAGTACCCGCCATGATCGCCGCGAATGCCGTCCACATGCCGGCCGCGTGCATCAGCGGCGAGACAGCGAACCATGGGGCACCGGCGTCACCGCGCACCTTGTCGTGGATCTCCCGGGCGCAGGCATGGTCGGCGCCCACCATCGATGTCACGTAGATGTCGGACTGTCGCCACAGCACACCCTTGGGCCGGCCGGTCGTCCCGCCGGTGCAGATCATCAGCAGATCGTCCGGGGATGCCATCACGCTCTGGTCGGTATCCCCCTGCGCCAGCGCGTCATTCAACGACACCGCGCCGGGCAAATCCGGGGCGTTGGTTGCATCGTCGACTGCCAGCAACAGGTCAATGCCGGCCCCTATCAGCACGTCGGCGAATTTTGCGCCCAGCCCACGGTGGTAAATGACCGCTCGGGGTTTGACATAGTCGAGCAGCTCGCCGACCTCGCGTGGCGTGTAGTAGTAGTTGATGTTCACCGGGACGGTCCGGGCCATGAGGCAGCCGACGAGCACGTCGGGGTACAGATCGTTGTGCATGACCAGCGCAACGCGGTCCTGCCCGCATTCCCAGTTGTACAGGCTCGCGCGATCTCGATGCGCTCCTAATCCGTTCCCTGCCAAGAAGTTCGCTAGTCTGCGCGAGCGCTCTACCGACTGGCGAAAGGTGCTGCGACGACCGCCGCAGACCGTCATCGTCCGGTCGGGGATAACGTTGGCGATTTCGTCAAGAACCGCCCCTATGGTCCATTCACTCACGAGCGTAGCCGGCCTCGGTTCTATCCGGCAGCCGAGCCGACTTGGACACCAAGAAGGTCTAGCGCGTTGTCCCGCATGATCTTTCGAACGTCAGACTCACTGAACGTTTTGAGCTCCTCGGCAAACGACACCGGCGACGCGAGACCTTCTCCGTGCGGCCAGTCGGAACCGAACAGAATCTTGTCGACGCCGATGGCCTCGGCGAGTTCCGGCAGATCGTCCTCGTAGTAGGGGGCG
>NZ_LZMB01000339.1 GCF_001673555.1 Mycobacterium sp. 1165178.9
CGCCGGGCGGGTGGACGGTGTTCTCGGACGACCAGGGCCCGAACCTGATCGGCGGGCTCGGCGTCGCCCAGGACGTGCCCGGGGCCAATCAGTGGATGATGACGGCCGAGGTCGCCGTCACCAACTTCGTTCCCAGCATGGACCTTACGGCCCAAGCCACGAAGTTGATGCAATGCATCGTCGCAGGCCCCGGCTACGCGAACGCGCAGCCCACGCTCGGACCGACGAAGTCGTCGTCGATCACCGTCGACGGCACCAAGGCCGCCCGGGTCGACGCCGACGTCACGATCGCCGATCCCAGTCGTAACGTCAAGGGCGATTCCGTCACCATCATCGCCGTCGATACGAAGCCGGTCACCGTCTTCATCGGCAGCACACCCATCGGCGATGCCGCGTCGGCGGACCTCGTCGGCAAAATCATTGCCGCGCTGAAAGTCTCCAAGTCCTGACGCGGGTCGGCCGGTTAGCTGGCCGAGCCCGTCGGCGCCGAGACGTGGGTGGCCTCGGATCGCCCGCGCAGTACCGTCGAATAGCATTCGGCCCACTGCGCGCGCTCGGCCTCGCCCGCGGCATCGATGGCACCCGCCGAGCACAGGATCCGCCGGTCGGATGTTTTGGCGAGGTCGGCGAGCCGCGCGGCCTCGTTGACGGCGTCACCGATCACGGTGTACTCGTACCGGTTTTCGGCGCCGACGTTGCCGGCGAACACCCGCCCCGCTGAGACGCCGATGCCGAAATCGACCGGCAGCCGCCGCAATTGGGAGCCCAGTGCACGGGCGGTCGCCAATGCCGATGAGGCCGGCTCGTCGGCCGGCAACGGCACCCCGAAAATGGCCAGCGCGGCATCGCCGGCGAATTTGTTGACCAGCCCGTGTTGTTCGTCGACGGCGTTCACGACGATCCGGAAGAAGTCGTTGAGCACCTCCGCGACCTCTTGCGGGGGGCGGCTTTCCGCGAGCCGGGTGGATTCCACCAGGTCGATGAAAAGCACGGCCGCTTCGACCACGTCGCCCGACAGGGATGCGCCCTCGTTGAGGGCGCGCTGCGCGACGTCGGCGCCGACGTGGCGCCCGAACAGATCGCGGATCCGGTCCCGCTCGGCGAGCCCGGCCACCATCCGGTTGAATCCCGTTTGCAGACGCCCGATCTGGGAACGTTCGTAGGCGCCGACAAACGTGTCCATCCGGCCATGCTCGACCTCGGCCATCGCGTCGACGACCTCGCCGATCGGATCCGAGATGGACCGCGAGGTCAGAATCATCGTGGGCAGTCCCAACACCAGCGCCGCCAGCGACACCACCAGAATCGGCACGTCCAGCGACGCGGACTTCTCGATCAGCCAACCGTACGAGCGGAGAACGACCATCGTCGCAATGACGGCGATGGGAAATGCGCTACACAGAAACCACAGCAGAACCAGCCGGGCGTACACGCTCGGCACGGCAAGCCGCGGCTCGGCGCCCAACGTGGCGGCGCGCATGATGGGTCGTAGGGTGCGTTGCGCGATCAGCATCCCGGTGCCGGCGGCGGCCGATCCGCCGAGC
>NZ_LZMB01000340.1 GCF_001673555.1 Mycobacterium sp. 1165178.9
GGCCCTGGCCGCCCTCCAGCTCCTGGGCGACCCGCAGCGCCCCCCCGAACACCGGATCACTGATCTGCCCGGCGTCGGCGAGATCCTCCAACCGAACCGGCCCACCGTCCAGCACCGACGACGCGCGCGCCGCCCGCAGGGCCGCCTCGGCGGCGGTCACCGGCCATCCTCGCAGGTTGGCGCGGTGGCGGTGGGCACGCCCCAGCTCGTCGCGGGCGCGGTCGCTGGCCTCGGCGACGCCGGGCAGTTCCATCAACGGGGCCAGCGGGTCAGCTGTCACAACTTCACAACCTATCCCCGTCGGATTGCGGCGCATGCGGGATGGCGTCCAGCAACTGCCTGGTGTATTCGTGCTCGGGGTCGGTGAAGAGGCGCTCGGTGGGCGCGCGCTCCACTACGCGCCCCGCCCGCATCACCAGGACGTCGTCGGCGATCTGCCGGATCACTGCCAGGTCGTGGCTGATGAACAGATAGGCCAGGCCCAGTTCGGCCTGCAGCTGAGCCAGCAACTCGAGTATTTGCGCCTGCACCAAGACGTCGAGCGCCGACACCGCCTCGTCGCACACCAGGACGTCGGGCCGCAACGCGAGCGCCCGCGCGATCGCGACCCGCTGGCGTTGGCCGCCCGACAGCTCGCGTGGCAACCTGCTCAGCAACGACGACGGCAGCGCCACCTGATCGACGAGTTCGCGCACGGCTTTTCCGCGGTGCCCGCGGTCACCGACGCGGTGTCGTTCCGGCTGCAGCGGGCCCGCACGCTGGCCATCGTCGGTGAGTCCGGCTCCGGAAAGTCGACGGTGGCCCGCATGGCCCTGGGTCTGCTTCAACCCACCTCGGGCACGGTCGTTTTCGATGGCGCGCGGATCTCCGACGGGATGAGCCGGGATGCAATGATGGCCTTCCGCCGGCGCGTCCAGCCGGTGTTTCAAAACCCCTACAGCAGCCTGGATCCCATGTACTCGGTGTTTCGCGCCATCGAGGAACCGCTGCGCATTCACCGCGTCGGTGACCGCGGGCACCGCGGAAAAGCCGTGCG